>CAUJKL010000589.1 GCA_963204995.1 Planctomycetota bacterium
CCGCACGAACAAGCTCGATGCCGAGTGCCGTCAGGATTCGTTGCACATCCTGGCCTGGAACATCAATGCCCAAGGTGCGCTTCAATTGCGATAGCCGCAACACAATGGAGTCTTGCTTGGCACGTTCGCGGCCCACATCGATCACGCCTGCCGCGAGTTCTCCGCCCGCCAATTCGAGAATCAACTCACAGCACCGTCGACTGGCCCAGTCGACGCCCGCGGGATCAAGTCCGCGTTCGAATCGATAGGACGACGGGCTGTGCAAGTTCAACGTTCGCGCCGTGCCGCGAATGGAAACTGGCGCGAACTCAGCCGATTCGATCAACAGATCGACGGTCGCATCCGAGACCTCGGAATCGGCTCCTCCCATCACACCGCCCAAGGCGACCGCACGCGAAGCGTCTGCGATCACACACATCCCGGGTTCCAGCGTGTAGGTCTTATGGTCGATCGCGAGAAACGCTTCGCCCTTGCTGGCCTCGCGAACGATGATCTCGGAGCCGCCGAGCTTCGCTAGGTCAAACGCATGGAGCGGCTGGCCGCATTCCATCAAAACGTAGTTGGTGACGTCGACAACATTGTTGATCGAGGCAATGCCAATCGTCTTCAGGCGGTTGACCAGCCATGCGGGGCTCGGCCCAATCTTTACGCCGCGAATGACTCGTGCGGTATAGCGATAACAAAGCTCCGGGCAATCAATCCGCACCTTCAACAGGTCGGCAATCGGCATTGCCGCTTCGTTCGGCTTCGGATTGGGGATTGTCAACGGCTTGCCGAACAAGACCGCTGCTTCGCGTGCGATGCCAATGTGCCCCAGGCAGTCGGGGCGGTTGCTGGTTATTTCGAGATCAATTGCCAGGTCATCGCCAACCGACTCGGTACTCTCGTGATTCAATCCAGCCATCATCAGCCGTTGTTCGACTTCAGACGGTTCGACATCGAGGGCGACGTAATCTTTGAGCCAATTCCAGGAGACGATCATGGCGGAGAGGGGTGAAGGATGAAGGGTGAAGGGTGAGGGATGAGGGATGAACTGACTACTGACTACTGACTACTGACTACTGACTACTGACTACTGACTACTGACTACTGACTACTGACTACTTTCTCGCTTAAAACTGATGCAGGAAGCGGACGTCGTTCTTGTAGAACTCGCGGATGTCGGTCACGCCGTGGCGGCGCATGCAAAGTCGCTCGATACCGAGGCCAAATGCAAATCCGGAAACTTTCTCGGGGTCGTAGCCGACGGCGCGAAGAACATTCGGATCGACCATGCCGGCACCACCAAACTCGATCCAATTATCTCCCCAACTCATGTCGGCTTCGACACTCGGTTCGGTAAACGGAAAGAACGAGGGGCGAAATCGAATGTGAACATTGTGTCCGAGATAACTCGTTGCGAATAATCGCAACACGCTCTTCAAATCCGCCATCGTGACTTGCTTGTCGATCAGCAAGCCTTCGATCTGATGAAACATGGGGTAGTGCGTGGCGTCGGCTGTATCCGGTCGATAGACACGACCCAGCGAGATAATTCGCACGGGAGGAGCCGTCTTCTCCATCACACGAATCTGCACGGTGCTCGTTTGACTGCGGAGCAGTAGCGGCTTGCCGTGTGATTTCTCGGCAGCGGCAATGTAAAAATTTTCGAGCGGATCGCGAGCGGGATGATCGGACGGGATGTTGAGCGCTTCGAAGTTATGATGTTCGTCTTCGATCTCCGGGCCATCGGCAACGGAAAACCCCAGCCGCCCCATAATATCTTTCAGCTCTTCGATCGTCTGAGTGATGGGATGCAAGTGCCCGAGTCGCGGGCGTTTTCCGGGAAGGGTTGGGTCGAACACTTCAGCAGACTTTGTCTGGCCCTTCGTTCCGCCGGCAGCCAACCGCTCCGTAGCTGCCTGAATGGCCTCTTCGACTCGCGTCTTAACTGCGTTGAACTGTAATCCAGCTGCCCGCCGATCAGCCGAGTCGACCGAGCCCATCCCCTTTTGGGCGGCCTTGAGTCGGCCACTCTTCGCGCCGACAAATTCAACGCGTGCCGCCTCGAACGAGTCGGCGTCGTCTGCCGCTTCGAAAGCAGCAACCGCTTCCGCCGCGAGGTCGTCGAGCTGTTGAAGGAAATCAGCGAGCGCCATGCTACGAATGACCGAATCCGAATGACCAATGACCAATGACCCGTCCGAATTGGTCATTGGTCATTCGGATTTGGGACTTTCCAAGGAGGCTTCGCCCGCGAGTTAGGCTTCTAGACCCAAGGCTGCTTTAGCCTGCGTGACGACCTGAGCAAAGCCTGCTGGATCGTTGATCGCCATTTCAGACAGCACCTTGCGGTCAAGTTCGATGTTGGCTTTGGTGAGGCCGTGGATCAGCTGGCTGTAGCGTAAACCGTGCTCGGCAGCGGCGGCGCTGAGGCGTGTAATCCAGAGTCGGCGAAACTCGCGTTTGCGGACGCGACGATCACGAAAGGCGTAAACCTCCGCCCGAATCAGTGTCTCTTTAGCCGTTCGCAGCAATGTACCGCGACCGCCCGTAAAGCCCTTGACCTTTTTGAACAGTCGCTTCTTGGCTTTATTTCGCGCCGCGCCTTTAGTTGTACGCATCGATCCAATCCCGTAATGTTCGCACGACCAGGCCCTTCCGTCGGCGGAAGCGTTTGGTTGCCCTCGTGCCGGAGGTTCTCCTCAAACGTCAATAGCTGTAACCGTTTAGGGCAATTGTGATATTCTTTTCCATCGGCTGGGCGAGTACGCCCGTGCCGCGCAGATTGCGGCGACGCTTGCTCGAAATCCGGAACGCCAAATGGCTTGTTCCTGCCCTGCGGTGCTTCACCTTGCCATTGGCCGTGAGGCGAAATCGCTTCTTCGTTCCTTTGTGCGTCTTCATCTTTGGCATGGGAATACCCTGTGGATTTATGCGATTACGCCGTAACTTTCGGCGATTACGCCGTGGATTTCGCCAACTGTGCTGTGAATTTCGGCGAATACGCCGTCGCTCGAATTAGTTGGAAGCCACGAATTTTAGAGGCTATCCGAGCGTTGCGAAAGGGGGATTTCAAGGAATCGAGGCCTTCTCCGCGTACTCGCGGGACATTTCGCGTACTCGCGGGACAATCCGCGTACTTGCGGGACGACTTAACCAGTATTACCCTTTCCGATCGCCTCGGCCCGAGATGTTCATTCGGTACGTTTCGGGCGACGACAAGGAAAATAAACGAAAGTCGTTGACATGCTTAAGCTTTACGACCAAATCGAAGAAGCGGTCGCCGCGATTAAGGCGAAGTGGGACAAGACTCCGCACGCCGGGATCATTCTTGGCACAGGACTGGGAGGTCTGGTCGACGAAATCCAAGAGGAAGCCTCTCTCGAATATGAAGAGATTCCAAACTTTCCACGCTCCACGGCGATCAGTCATCGCGGACGTCTGGTTTGCGGAACGCTGAACGGCCTGCCCGTCATGGCGATGGAAGGCCGGTTTCACATGTACGAGGGATATCCGCTCCAACAAATTACGTTGCCGGTGCGCGTGATGAAGGCAATGGGAGCCGATTTGCTGGTCGTCTCGAATGCCTGCGGCGGATTGAATCCGTACTTCCGCAACGGCGATATCGTCGTCATCGAAGACCACATCAACTTGATGGGCGACAATCCACTGATCGGGATTAACGACGATCGACTCGGGCCACGCTTTCCAGACATGTGCGAGCCGTATGATCGAAAACTCATCGACAAGGCTCTGGAGATCGCTCGCCAGAACGACATCGTTGCGCATAAAGGCGTCTTTGTAGCAGTCGCGGGACCGAACCTCGAAACGCGTGCCGAGTATCGCTTCTTGCGAACGATCGGTGCCGACACGGTCGGCATGTCGACGGTGCCCGAAGTCATCGTCGCAGTTCACAGCGGGATGCGTGTCGTTGGCTTTTCGATCGTGACGGACATGTGCCTGCCCGATGCGTTGGAGCCAGCGGACGTATCGAAGATCATCGCCACGGCGAATGCGGCGGAGCCAAATCTGCGCACGCTGGTGCGCGGCGTGTTGGCCGCCGAGTCGGCGTAACGACGCGGGGTCACGAGGAAAGGGGTCGGGAGTTTTTTTCGGCCGTCGTCTTCACCAATGGCAAGAAGTTTGACCGAAAAAGACTCCCGCCCCCTTAACGCCGCCGTTACCGAATGCGTGCGGATCATTCAAAGCAAATGGACGAAGCGGCCGCGCGCGGCAGTCATCCTTGGTACGGGACTCGGCGGTTTGACAGATCATTTCAAGATCGATGCAGAATTCTCGTACTCGACTCTGCCGTCCTTCCCTCAGCCAACTGCCGTCGCCCACAAGGGGCGACTTGTGTGTGGCGAGTTAGCCGGTGTTCCGATCATCGCACTGCAAGGTCGCGTTCACTACTACGAACGATTCGACTTCACACAGATTACGCATCCGGTTCACGTCGCGGCGGCCTTGGGATGCGAACTGTTAATCGTCTCCAACGCGAGCGGTGGACTGAACCCGCAATATAATTCTGGCGACATCATGGTCATTGACGACCATATCGACTTCATGGGCAATCGCAACGCGTTGTCAATAAATCAGCGATCGGCAACGATTCGTGCAAAACAGCCCGCACTCTACGACCGCGAACTTGCGGACTTGGCCATTTCAATCGCCCGCCGCGAGAACTTTGTCTGTCATCGCGGTGTTTATATCGCGGTTACCGGTCCGAATTATGAGACGCGTGCCGAGTATCGCTTCATGCGTCGGATTGGCGGCGACGTCGTGGGCATGTCGACCGTTCCCGAAGTGATCGCCGCCGCCGAAGCTGGCCTGCGAGTCCTGGCCCTATCCGCCGTCACCAACGTCGCCAAACCGGATGCTCCGGATGCGGTGGATGCCTTGGAAGTGGTCGACATCGCCGAGCACGCGGAGCCCAAGCTACGTGCGATCGCCATCGGCGTCGTAAAACAGCTCACGTAGAACGGAATTCATTCCGTTCTCGGCACCACGAAAGCATTTTGAAATGCAGGGTCAATCGATTTGTCGAACAAGGTGCTGTGACTTCTGTTGGGGGCTGGCGGCAAATGGACAATCGAACTGAAAAAAAGTGAGCGAGGTCCACACGTCGACGAAAATGAATTAGGTGTATTTCATGGCTAATCAAGTTGCGATCCTTCATGGCTGGAGCGACAACTCGGAGTCGTTCCAGCCTTTAGCGAAGTTCCTGAAGCAGAATGGTTTCTCGGCAGTCCCGATCTTCTGGGGCGACTAGATTCCCGACTGTTTTCTCGGCTTCCTGCCCGAGCCCGAACGCGGTTGGTTCGGGATCGGGTCCAACTTGCCGAAGGAGAGCGTGTTCTTTCGCGACGAAGTGCTGGAGAATACGCACGTCTACAAGCAGACCGACTCGCGCCGCTGCTTTTTCCTGGACCGGTTTGACATCATGCGCGACGGAGGGTTCTACGATCAGCTCAAGGCCGGCCAGCCGAAAGAGCTGAAGTTCACCATCACGGCAGCGGACCCGGGCGATCGCATCGCTTACTTTTCCCGCGCATCGAATCTCAAAATGGGTCTCGCAAAACTCCATCAAGAAGCCCCGCCCGAGTCGCGTTGGCTGCAGCGTCATTCGACACACTTCATCCGCGTCATCGTGCCGCGGGCGGCCGATCCCGACATCTTTTCGCTGAAGCGGGGATAGTCGCAATCGCAGTTTGATTTGTGCCCGCTGCCTGATTAAAGTGTCGGGAGCGGATCGAGTTGCCGCCCACCGCCATTTGTGCTACTTCATTGCTTGGGGACTGCCATGTATCGCTCGGGAAATAAAGTGCTTCTGCTACTTCTGATTGGGCTGGTAAACGCTGGCCTTGTTTCGAGTCGTGTTGATGCCCAGGGGTATCGACGGGAGTACAAGAGCGGCTGGTACGTCGACCCCGTTTTCTCGTCGCCATCCGGCTTGGCCGTTGGCTCGAGCTACGCTCACAGCCACGCGATGGATGCATCCAGCCCGTCGTGCGGGATACAAGGGCATGCCGCTGAAATGCAGGGAACAGCATACGGGAGTTCAAGCTACGCTAGCAGGACTGGCTCCGCGACGAATTGCCCGCCGCCAACCAACGCCTTGTTGCGAGTGTGGATCGACGATTGCGCGATGGTGTGGGTCAATGGCCAGCGGACCAAGCCGCAGAGGTTAGCCGGAGTGAATCGCGGAAGCCGCATCTTCAGTTTGACCGGTCTCGTCCCGGATGAAATCCAGGAGGCAATCGTCCAAGTTCAGTTGCCGGATGGCCAAACGAACGCGGAGACGAAACTGGTACAGGCAGGCGGATCCTACGAAATTCGTTTTCCCAATGTGGTCGACTTCGAGGTACACCCGCCGCACAAGTTTGACCGGGGCACGTTAAATGGCTTAAGCGGAATCCCGCAGCAAGATCGGGATAAGCCGCCGACAGTCGAATCAGTTGCACAACCCGAACCAGTTGCACAACCGAATTCAGCTCCAGTAGCCAAGGCAGCTCTGGCAGACTTACCATCTCCAGCACCCGAGCCTCAAGCGGAAGCAGCTCAAGCTAATCCAGTTCAACAAGATCCATTCGGAGACGATCCAGTGCCGGTCAATCCAGCACTTGGGCTCGAACCTGCTTCGGAACCTCGAACCGATCAAGCCCCCAAATAACCGAACGAGCCGCGCGGAGTAAATCGTGATGTTCGACGCAATTAATTAATCTGCGTCGTAATACTGCCGCAGCCCATCAGCTAGGCCGAGTGGCTGTATTTGCCATTGTTTTCTTGCGCGACGCCGAGAGCGACGAGAGTATCGAGGATCTCTTTAATTCTCTTTTCTCCCACCCTAGCAAATTCGTCCTGGATCGCGGCCGCAGTGGCGTGATCATTCTTTTCGACATGTTCAATCAAGGCATCTCGAACCGCAGCAAACCGCTCGGGTTCAGTCGGAGGCCACGGCCTCTTTGTAGTTCCTTCCGTCACTGCAGCTTCGGAGGCGACGGCGGATTCGGGGGACGGGGACGCGACAACGGGACAGGCGGCCATAACTTGGACATCGTTTTCTAACTTAATCTTTGCGCCCATTGGAATGAAATCAAATGTTAGTAGGGTGTCCCACTCCGCTTCCGCCTCGGGAAACTCGTTAACGACCATCGCCCTAAAATCGGGAACGCTCAATGTCTCCACTCTGCAGTTAGTTACCATGAACGCTAGAATCTTTGCCTTGGTCGTTGCGTCGATAGCCATCATTCCCTCCGATGTAGGCGAGTAAGAAAGCGAGCACGATAGTCGACCTGTGTCTTTCACGATCAATCATATTGTTCGTCGATGTGGGACACAAGTTTTTCAAGGAGATATCGGCGGATTGCCGATGCTAGGCCCGACCAAACGCAGACCGCCACCCAATCCAGCCGACAGAAAAAAACAAGCCAACCATGACTGCGGGATGCATTGCTTCTAGCGGACTGGGGGAAGTCGCCGCATCTGCACATCGCGACGGGGTTGCTCGGGTTCTTCGAACCTCGCCGGAACAACGGCAGAATCTCGCCCCCGACCCGAATCGCGGTAAGTCGACTCATTGAACTGGGGTGAGAGTCGGGGATCGCGTCGGCTAGAACTTTCGATGGAAATCGGGCGAGGTCCCCGGAATTCGATATGCTCCTGGTCGAGTTGTGAACGATTCAGGGGAATCCTTTCCGGGACGGCCTGCGGCCCGATCCGTTCGGGAGATACTGGCTGGTGCCGATACCGGTCGTACGGTGGTTCTTGCATATCCTGTGGGCGGCGATCGATTTGTTCGTACCCATTTCCGGTTGGATCTTTCACTCCGTACGGGTAATCGTAGCCACCGGGGTGATGTGGTGAAGCCAGCGTCTGTGAGTGGTAGAAATCGGGCCGGTAGCTATCCGGTGCCTTCGCCCCGATGTCCAAGAATTCGTCGACTCGCTCCGACGCGACCTTGAACACATAATCTCGCATCGACTTCTGCCGTCCGCGCACGACGTGTTCCGTTTCCAGCAATGACGTGTGATCGAGATCAACGACTTGCTGCGCCCAACGGAGTCCCATCAGATCAAACAAAGTGGGATAGACGTTGGTCTGACCCAGAATGATATTCTGTTGAATCGACGATTCGGCGCTCGGGGCGGGCCTAAACGCCGCGCCCACGATGGGAATGTCTTGCAATAGCGGCACGCCTTGGCTCGTGCGAGAGACTTTTAACGCCACCTGATAGCGACTGATTTCTCGCAGTTCGTAATTACCCGTTTGAACCGCAGTGTGGACAAAGTGCCGCTTGATGCGGCCCACGTGTTTCTCGTCCGCGCGAACCGGTTCGCGAATGTTGGTGGTGTACATATAGTCGAAGTCGTACACGACCGAATCGCCGTCTGGTTGCATCACTGGCCTGATCTGAAACCCCGTGCCGGTTTCGAGTTTATAGATGGCAGGCTCCGGGACCAGACTCTGTAATGCCGATCCAGGTGCCCCGCCTTGTTGCTGTTGTGGAACGAGCCCCATGTTCTGTTGATCGGTGCTGGTGGTCTGTCCGGGGACGAGGTTCTTCACCGTCGCGGGTTGCTGGCTGCCTCCCATCATTTGAAATGCCGCCAGGAACGTGGGGTCGTTGACCAGTGCCCCGGTGTCTTCTACCAGCGCCTTGGCCGCATCGAAGGCCTCCTTGATGGCGATTTGCCGCTTCGGCAGGTCGAACTCCATCGTGGCCTGCGGATCTACTTTGGCAAAGGCACGATTGTTCGTCAGAATCGTCGTTCTTTCGACCTGACCAAGATTGACTTCGTGGGATCTTGCGGCGTCACGGACACGGACAAACATCGGATCGTAGTACTGAACTTTGAAGTCGTCCTCCAATGCGATGGACAGTCGTTTCAGATACTGGTCCATCACGGCAATGTGCGCTCGCGTTCCTTCCACGAGTTCGATGAACTTCTCTTCCTGCTCATCGATCATATGGTTAAGAAGTTTGCGGTGATCGAGAGGGGCGCGCGTGTCATTCAAGAACCCCTTGACGAAGTCTACGGTCGCACTGGCAGTAAGAAACTTCTGTTTATCGACGTACAGCTGAGCACACAGCTCGCCAATCTTCGCCCCAAACTCCGTGTCTTGTTGATTTTTCAAGAGTTCTTTCAGCTCGGCATAGCTACTATCAAGTTGACGTAGATCTGAGTCCTTGCTGAGGATGGCATTGCGAAAAGATTGGAATTTTATCGGTACAGATTTCCATACTTGTACTCGCTCTGCTACTAATGTGTACACGCTTCCCAAATCTGTGAATGGTGGAGGATCACCCGCCGCACGTCTACTCTCCAACTTATCAAGAGAATCAACTACTTTTTCGCGTTCCGCTCTCGTTAACCACTTAGCGTTAACCAATCCAGCGAATACAGACTGAAAGTTTTTGATACTTAGGTCGTTTTGATAAAACCCCCTCAGGAATTCCGCTCGGGTTAACTCTGGTTGATTCGCTTGTGTTGCCTTCCTGTTCGCTTCTTCTAACTTTGCTGCCAATTCATTTTGAATGTTCGTTAGCGCAAGCCCGTGCGCGTGGAGCGAAACGTATTCAGGAAGTTTCGCAAGTTCCGACTCAATCTGATCCAGTACGGTCGTAGCCCTAACTAGGTTAGCCACCGCATCCAGCACTCCGTCATATGCGACACCGAGTTGTCCGTAAGCCTTCTTGCGCACACCATCTAACACTTTGAAAATATCGTCTTCATCGTTGGATCGGTCCTCGATTAACCCTCTTTCGAGAACCCGCTGCTTCCACTCCATCTCGGCAACGAGTCGTGCCTTAAAGATCTGCGCCAATCGAATGAATTCTCGTTGCATGGGGTTCATCGTATCGGGGTTGACGAAGCCGGTGTCGAAGAAGCCGCTGAGGTTGCGGAAGTGATAACGTTGCATCGCGTTGCGGTGTACCGCCTCGTACATCTTTTCTTCTAGTTTGTAGTTGTTGCGGTACGGCAGATGGGTCAGGTCCCAGGGCGGAAATAGTTTTTGCGTGCGGTGTGGTTGCAATTCGCTGGAACGGCGGAAGTCATATTCGGCGTCCGCTAACTCGGTCTGCGTGGATTCCAAAAACTGAGCCACGATCCGCTCGCGGACGTCGTTTTTGGCCAAGGCCAGGATGAACAGCGCCCGGTTCAAGCTGACCGTGTCCATCGCATGCAGCGACAACAGCTTGTTCTCCGTCTTCAGGAACTCGGAGTCCATCTCATACAATTCGTCGATGAAATCTCGTCCAAAAAACGCGTACAAATAACGTCGATCCCGATCTACCTGATAGTGTCCTTCGCCCTCACACTGAGCCGCGATCGAGGCGGCTTCCGACTGGATCGATCTTCGTAGCAATTCCAACGAGTGATTGACCAGGAACCGCGACAAGTCGATGTTGCTCTCGGCGTCGCCGATGACCTTCTCCATCTTGTCGCCCTTCTCGCCGTTCACCTGCACGCTGAAGATGCCGATCTTGATCTGGCCGACAGGCGAATCGATCTGGTTGATCATCGTGCGGATCTTATTGATCCCCTTGATCGGACCGCGTAGTTGAATGAGTCCCTCGCCGATGACGCTGATCGAGACCTGCGTGACGGGATCGACGGAGTTGAAGTCACCAGCGACATACGTGTCAGGATCGGTCTCTGCCGCAGTTACCTCGGCGCGAAACTTTTTGCTGGCGGCGCGGTCTTCCGCGGCCTGGGCCACATGAGAACTCTCTTGTTTGACGATTTCCGTCTGCCGCAGGTTGGCAATGGATTGTTCCATCGCCAGTGTGGATTGAGCCAGCGCGGAGGGATCGCCGATCTTGCTTTGTTGTTCGCGGAGCCGACTGGTTTCGGTATCGATTTGCTGGAGTTCCGAGCGAAGCTTGTCGCTTTGCACGGCCGCGGCACGGGCGATTGCCGCCGCACGTGATTGGTCTGCTTTTTGACGCAAGTCCTGGGCTTCCCTTGCTAGGTTAGCGGCATTTGTTGCCAAGTTCGTTGCGTTGGCCTGCGCCACGCTGGCCGCCCGTGTCGCATCGTTGCGCTCTTGCTCGCGCGCCGCAATCGCCACAGGGTCAGGGGGCATCTGCGCTCTCGCCTCGTCTAGCCTCTGTGTTGCCAGTGACAGATTGGTGGCCGCCTGGTCTGCGCTTTGCTGGGCGGTCAGCGCCTGTTGGCGCGCGCCATCGGCCTGTTGAGCTTTGTTGTCTGCATTTGCTTGATCGGTTCTGGCAATTTCTTCGAGTCGATTGACTTCCGTCAACTCGCCATTGATTTCATTCTTTCTGGTCTCCAGCGCCTTTAGTTGAGCGTCGACCTGTTGTGCGATGCCTTGAACTGTACGGGCGTCCGCCAGCTTAGCTTCCGCATTTCGCGCGGCTTGAGCGGCTAGGACCGCTTCTCTCTCGTTCTCTCGCCGGGCGTCGACTTTGTCTTCAAAGTCGTCGCGCGCAGCTTCGGCACGTCGTTCGGCCTGCGTGACAGCGGCCTGATTGTACGAACGGATGTTGCGATTTAGGATCTGTGCTACGCGGTGCGCGTCGCGGTAATAGTACAGGCGAGCGACACGCGTTTCGACGAAGTCCCCTGGATTAAAACCCTCTGGTGGAATCGCCTGTTGTTTCGGTGGCGTGAAAGGCGGGAATTCCACGTGCGCGCCGAATTTTCGTTCCGCCAAGACCGAGAATTCCCATGTTTGGTCTCTGCTGTTACCCGCTGGATTGCCGAGTACGTCCGTCAGCGCTGAGTTTGAGGCGGCAGATGCATTCGATCCATCGGCCCCTGTCGTTCCTTTGACAATTAAGCGGTACAAGCCGGCGGGTAATGTTGCAAACCGTAGTCGAACCGTGCGGCGAACCGCCTCGGGAACTCCTTGTGGCAACACCCTTCCACTCGATGTGAAATTGCCGTCGTTGTCTTGACGAACGACTTGAAACTGATCCGACGTTAACGCCAGTGGCAAGTCATCATCCGCGAATGTCACGATAAGTGTCGTTCCGGTTGCCGGCACGTCAACCACTTCAGCATGTTGGAGCATTGGTCCTGTGCGGTCTAACTCGACCGTAACGGAATTCGACTGGGATGGCAGACGCGTCGGGTCAGCAGGCTGAAAGGAAACGCTGATCGTGTTTTCACCCTCGCTCGGAAGTGAGATGGTGATTGGACTCGCCAGATTTCGTGGTTGCGTCTCGGGAACGCTATTCACGTTGACTGTGAGCTGTCCGAGGGTTCCCGGAGGCGTAACCGACACGTTGACTCCAATCGTTTCAGATCGCGTCGGTGACGTACCCACTAAACTAATCGTGACGGTGGTTTGAACGCGTGGTGCCGTGGCTGGTACTGGGGCCGGTGTGGCAGCGGGCTGGCCCCATACGGTCAGCGAGAAGTAGCCGCCCACCGCAAGCAGTGGAATGGCGACAAGCATGGCCGACAAACGTATTCGGGGTTTCATGATTCTGATCCTTCAAGAAATTCTCGGCGGAAATCCTTTCCGCTCTTCGTTGCCGCTTGCTGGAAGTGGCTCGGAACACTCGCTCACCGATTGGTCGGCACGAACGGCGTTTCCGCGCGTGCCTTCTCGATTCCTTCACCTCGGATCAAGTTGGAGTAGTCCTTTTGCGGTTCCTGCTCGGCCTTGCTCTTCAGATAAGTGACGCCAGGGACCATGTTGGTCAGTGTTCTCAGTCCGTCTGCACCCTTGGTCGTAAAGTCGCCAATGGTGACCTTCACTCCGTGCAAGAAATCACTTGTCTCGCCAGTTGCTTCTTTGCACGATTGAACAATCGCGGAGTTAGCAAGACCTTCCTTGACATGTTCGGCGACATGCTCATGGGCGTCGTGGACATTGCGTCCCCAGCCCCGACCGTGTTGAATCTTGACGACCGCTTTGCCGGTATCGAACGGATAACTTTGAAACGTCACCGCGACCCGTTTGTTCGGGTAGACATACGTGATCCCGTGCTGGTTGTAAGCGATCCGCGGCGCGCCCGCCGGCAGCACGACGTCGATGTACATCCGCTCGCCCGTTTTGGGATGGTTCGCCACCACGACTGTCGGACCGCCGTTGATGATCGGGCCCTGGATCTCCTTGTCGCCGCTGTAGTAATAGCGATGGACATGTACTGCGGGCGGGATGTCGACGGTTAAGCCGCCCCCTTCGCTGGGGACGAATTGCGGGGCTGGCAAGCCGCGCTCGTGAACGCCTGGGTCATAGACCACCAGATCGTGAAGACCAGCAGCGGTGGGCTCCACGGCGAATGCAGAATTTTCGTTAGCGTGAGCGAGAAGACATACATAGGCCGCTGCGCAGAGCAGCGCCCGATATGAAATTCGACGCATGAATGGCACCCGTCTTGTTGGGGCAATCGACCTCGCTAACGCGTTGGCGAGTCGACCGCGCAATAATCGGCATAATCGGTACTCTCGATACTATCGGTCTCGCAAGTATGCCAACTCAACTTCCAGGTGGGTGATTTCGTCAAATTGCTCTGACAATCGGGGCCAACTCGTGTTCTGACGAGAAGCCCCTCTTTGGTACGCGTCGTACGAAAATTGCGGCTCCAGTAGGTTTTCGTCGCCAGCCAACGAGACGATCTGTGGGTGATCGCGGCTGATCCGAAGCTGTTTCTCGGTCTGCCAAACCACGGCGGCGTCTGCCAATTCACCTTGCCGTCCCGGGAGCCCCGCGTAGGCTTGCAGCCGAATGACGACGCGATTGCCCATCAAATCCCCTTGCGGTCCACCGTCGTGTACCACGCGCCCGGTGGCTGACAGGCGACCATCGCTGTAGAGAGTTAACCCCACATTTTCCAGCCTCACTTGGTCGGCGGCCAAGGAACGGACAGGGAAATGAAACATCTTTTGCCGCAGGTTTCGTTCGGGATTGTGCCAAGTCACATCTCGCGTGGGGTCGGCGATTGCGATGACCCGATTCGATACTTCCTGGTCGTCATGTGTGTAGCGGTAGGCAGGTATGCAACAGCGAGTGCGAGTGTGCTGCAGGTGGATCTCTGCCAGCCCCACGCCAACGAAGATCATCGTATAAAAAGGGAGCGCCGAGGCGAAAAGGATAAGTGCCCGTCTTTGCGTAAGCATGAGAAGTCCCTGCGATCACATGGTTTGGGTAGCTTGGGAGCGAATCCTATGATGGGCAATCGGCATGTCGGTGTCGGGAAATGAATGGAAGTGATCATAGCGGTAGCGGACTGATCCGCAGCTGCGCTTAAACCGGAGAAACGTCAGAAGCTGCCTTAACCCGGATTATGGTTATTCATCAGCCGCTTGGCGATAACCTGCGGTCAAGAGAACCGCACGCTATCGCGAGGCGGTTGATTTGCGGAGCCTCAAGCCTCAGAACTCCTGATCCGGCAGAAATACGGTGAACCATAATTCGTGGTCGTCCAGTATTCGTGGGTGGACCAAGTGGTGCCCCCCGCAATCAGGGGGACCACGGATAGGGTTTTTTTATAACGATATTTTA
>CAUJKL010000590.1 GCA_963204995.1 Planctomycetota bacterium
GAAAGTGTTCGATGCCGCGCAGCACGCGATTGACGAGAATGCTGCTGCGGGCTTCGTCGGGCAAGTTATGGATGTGAGCGACAAACTTGTCGAGTGACGAAATCGTGATCTCTTGCGAGATCTCGGTAGGCAACAAGTCCAGCAGCATCGCGGACTTCTGTTGTGCCAACTGGCGCGACTTAAGATACAAGATGGCGAACGACCAGCACATCAACAGGGTCGTCGGGAAGTTGATCCCGAAACTGTCCCAGAACATTTTGCCGAGCCGCATATTCGACATCCAAAGCGGGTACAGCATGCCAAAAATGGCAACTGCTCCAATTAGTCCGATGATGCCGCTCTTCACCAAGCCGATATCGCTGCCCTCTGACGAATGGGTATGCCCAGAACTCGGTGCCGGTAGCGACTTGGCCTTGCCAGTCGTCGCGGTTGGTTTAACGGAGCTGACTTGCGGTTTTGCGGCTGGCGTTTGTGCAGCAGGTGCTTTGGCGGTTTGCGACGGAGTTGATGCCGCTCCGACGTTGATATTCGGAAAGCCAGCGGGCGCGGATGTTCCGCCCAAATCGAGTCCCAGCGGATCGGAGGAGCTGTTTTCGGGAAGGCCCAAATCCACACCCGAGGGAACCGGAAGAACGAACGCGTTCTTGCAATACGGACAACGACATTTCTTCCCCGCCTGCTCCTCGCGAACCTTTAACGATTTACTGCAGTGGGGACAGTCTAGCTTGAAATACATGGCAAATCCGTGCGAAACGGGGCACATTGGCACCGGGACAGGTGAATTCGTACAGCTTCTATACTCATCTAATTTCAATGCCCATGCAACCGACCGTGTGGAGGCTGTCCGCTTGTCCATGTGCGACGGCCTGGGAAGGCTATCTTACGAAAGCACTCCTGCTCCATCAGAAATCGCGGAATGGGCCGCGCGGTTCGGCTGCTTCCATTTCGGCGAGCCAGTTGGCGTAGCGACCTTTGACCATCTTCAAGATGTCAGGTCGCTGTTGTGAAAGATCTCGCTTCTCGCCGATGTCGGCGGCGAGATCAAACAAGCCGCCACTCTTCCCCCCCATGTCGACCCACTTCCAGTTGCCGACGCGCGCACCGATCAGATTTTGGCGTTTCCAAAACATCTCGCTTCGCGGCGATTTCGTTTTGCCTTTCACGGTCGACCACCAATCGTAACCGTCCAGCGGCACATTCTCCGGCAGTGTGGCTCCGGTCGCCGAGGCAAAGCTAGGGAACAGTTCCAAGCTGGTGAGGAACTCATCGTTCACCGAGTTTGCGGGCACCTCGCCCTCCGGCCAGCGAATCAGGCACGGAACGCGAATGCCTCCCTCCCAGGTTTGCGATTTATGACCACGTAGCGGCGCGTTGTCGGCTCCTCCGCTGCCGCCGTTATCAGAAAAGAAAATGACGATCGTGTTGTCGAGGATCTTTTTCTTCTCTAACAAGGCTAACATCTTGCCAATAGACGCATCCATGCAAGTGACCGCCGCGCGATAATCACGAACGCGAGCTTCCGGCGTTACGACTTTGGCGTTTTCGGCATAACGAAAATTCGACACGCTGCGATATTCCTTCTCGATCGCTGGGTACATCTTCTTGAACTCGTCCGGGGCCTGCACCGTGGAACGAATCTCTGGCTCTAACGCCGACGAACCGTGCGGCGCGTTGAATGGCACGTACAGGAAGAACGGATCGTTCGTGGCATGTTGTTCGAGAAAACGCATCGCCTCACGTTCGAAGAGATAGGTGCAATACGTTCCCTTATCTTCCTCGGTCTTCGTGAAGTTGCGATACATGCTCGGCACGCCATACCGTTCGTGCGAGTAGTAATCGATTCCAGTGTTCACGAGTCCATAGAAGTCATCGAATCCCCGCGACGTCGGCAAGTATCGCTTCAAGGTTCCTAGATCCCATTTGCCATAAATACCGCTCTTGTATCCTGCCGATCTCAGCATGTGCGGAATAATAACTTCGCGCTGATCCATGCCGCCGATTCGCTCGAAAGTCACGTCATATTCGTGTGGCGGGTACTTGTAGCCATAGTCCGGTGCCTCGTTGCGAATCATGTCATAGATGCCATTGCGTTGCGGATAGCGTCCGGTCAACAACGCCGCGCGCGAGGGCGTACATGCCGGCCATGCCACATAGAAATTGGTCAGTCGAGTTCCTTCCTTGGCCAGTCGATCTAGCGCGGGCGTGATGATGCCGTTGCCCAGGATACCGAGATCGTTGTAGCCCTGGTCGTCGGAAACGATGAGCAGGATGTTGGGACGATCAGCCGCATGGCTTGCCGTCGAGATGACCAGCAGCAGAAAGATCGAAGTTAGCAGTCGCGAGCGAATCATAGTGAAGGCCTTTCTAGTCTCTCATCCTGACAAATCAAGAGGGCAATGTCGCCGCGAAGAGCACGAAGAGTCACAAAAACCTGAGCGAACACCTTCGTGTCTTGTTGTGCTTTTCGTAGCTATACCATACAGCAGCCGCTGAGTTGCTTAGAACGAGTCTTGCCACGTTTCGAATGTTTGTCCGATCTCGACGACGCGGCCAGGCTGCTCGCTTGCCAAGTTATGCTGCTTGCCCAGATCTGTCGCAAGATTGAACCGCTGCCAAAGCTCATCGGAGGTTTCTCGCACGGATTCGAGTGACAAGTCCGGTCTCATACTGGCAGCCTAGTATCGATCGTGAAGAATGGGTCGTCAAACGGTTCGCCGATTCTCAACGGTCATAACCACTTTCCCGGCAACATGCCTGACTTGCCCGCAGATCTGCATTAGAATAACACGTACCGCGACGCTCTCTACCTCGCTGGACCACGTAACGCAGGAGCTTTGCCGATGAATAGTCCCTTTCCGGGTATGGACCCGTATTTAGAAAAGCACTGGCGCGACGTCCATCACCGCTTGGTGACTTATTCGTGCGACCAGCTTCAGACTCGGCTGCCGTCCGATCTGCGGGCGCGCGTGGAAGAGCGGATGTTCGTCGAGGCGGACGCGGGGGAAAATCGTAACATCTACCCCGACATCGCCTTGGCCGAGCCGCTCGTGATCCGGTTTGGTGACGAGCCGGCGACACAGGGCTTCATCGAAATCATTGACGTGGGATCAGGCAATCGTCTCGTGACCGTCATTGAATTTCTCAGCCCGTCGAACAAGCTTCCAGGAAGCGGCCAGAATTTGTACCTTCGCAAGCAAGAGGAGTGCATTGCGGCGGGCGTCAGCCTGGTCGAGATCGACTTGACGCGCAAGGGCGAACGCGATCACTCGTGCTTCTCGTATCCCATCCCGCCGTCGCATCGCACGACGTACCAGATCTGCGTGCGGCGCGGCTACGAATCCGGGGCCGTCGAGGTGTACCGTGTGCCGCTCGAAGAGCCGCTACCGGCGATCCGCATCCCGCTACGCGAAACCGACCCCGACGTGCCGCTGCAAATCCAGCCGTTGATCGATCAGTGCTACCGCAATGGTCGCTACGACGACCTGGACTACAAAGCCGATCCTGTCCCGCCGCTGAATACCACGGACGCCGCTTGGTGCGACGAACTGTTGCGCTCGAAAGGATTGCGCTGAACGGCAGCCACGAGCGAACCATGTTGATGTCTTTGCTAGTCTCTAATGATGACTCCGACTTGTAACAAGGCAGATCACCGCAGCCGAGGTTGTTTGCCGTGATGATGAGGGTGTTGCGTTGCACATCATGGTTCGAGCCAGCCGCACGACTTGAAGTCGCCACAGCAACGAGGATCGCGAAACATTTAAACAATCACGCGTTCAAGATGCGAACTCCCGTTTATCGTTACAACCAAAGTACGCCACATAAGTTACTCTCGCTCCCAAACGGCAGGCAGTTGGGCCGAGTCCTCGCCGTAAGTCTGCGAGACGACAAATCCGCTCGCTTGCGAAGTGTAGAAGATCCGTCCGTTGGAGACCACCGCGCCGAGACACTCGCGGGAATCGATCGCCGGTCCCGTCGAGACCAGCTTGCCGTCCGACGATAGGTCGATCATGTCCATGTTTGCGCCCAGCACGTACGGTTCGGATAATGTGAAGCGGCAGCAGGCATAGTTGTGGCCAATGCTGCTGACGACCTTGCCGGTGGCCGCGTCGAAGACGTTGCCTTTGCCTCGCAGTGCATTCGAGAAGATGAACTCCTCGCCAACGGTCACGACGTTCAGTGCGGATGTTACGGCGTCGGACTTCCAGACGAGCGAACCGTCCTTGGCGTCCAGGCACCACACGAAACGATCATCCGTTCCTTCGATCGCTCGGTTGTAGCCGCCGATGTAGAGCCGACCATCGCGAGCGCTGAGCGTACATTTTGATGTGACATAGAACTCGGTAGTCTTCCAAATGACCTCGCCGGTTTCCGGGTCCAAGCAAGCAGTGAGACCGTTGTTGTCCGCCGGCAAACCGCGCCGCTGCCGCTGACTAGCGGCATAGCCAAAGAACGTCGAGTAGAAAAGTTTGCCGTCGAGCATGCAGATGCCGCAGTCATTTCCGCCGCGACCGTACTCGGAGAAATCCTTCTGCCAGACAACCTTGCCGGTATCGAGATCCCAAGCCCAGATCAACGGGCGATGGTCCTTGGGGTAATAAGGATTGTCGTTCGAATAGATCCAAGCCATCACCTCACGCCCGTTAGGTCTGGGCTCTGGTTCCCCTTTGAACGAGAACGCCTTCTCGGTGCCCTGTGCGGCGTATTCTCCGGAGCTGGATGCATAGATGGCGATGTTGCCGTGTACGACCGGCGGGAACTGACGGCTCCAACTTGGCGAGCCAGTGAACGGTGCTTCCCAGAGGAGTTTCCCTGTTGCCGCGTCCAGGCAGCGCATTAGCGATCGCTTGATACCGGCCTGCGGTACGAGTAGTTTTCCCTGCACGTACAGCGGCGAGGTGAAAGAGAGATAGACGTCGGGCCAATGTCGCCGCCACAACAGCCTGCCCGTGTCTTGCTCGACAGCAATGATCTGACCTTCGGCGGTATGCGTGTAGAGTCGTCCACCACCGCAAACAGGAAGATGCTTCACCGTGCCTTCCAATCGCCGCGCCCAACGCATGCGCAATGGCGGTTTCAGTCCTTGCTGATTCGCATTTGTTCCGCCGAAGTCACCGTAGTTTGTGTACCAGTCGTAACGGCCATCGGCCAGCGGACCGGTCAACGGACTGCGAATCTTTTCGATGTGAAGATCCTTAGTCGGCAGTACAGCCTTTCCGTCCTGGCCATAAACATACAGATAGCCATCCTCGCAACCGACATAAATACGTCCGTCCGCAATCGCCACGGGAGCCGAGATCGGAGTGTCGAAAGCGGTAGCCAACGCGGTTGCTTCTCCGCCGGCGATAGGCACGACATACAGTTTGCCGTCGAGACCGCCATAGACAACATGATCGCGAGTCACCACGGGCGGGCAAATCGAAGCAGCCGCACAAAGCACATCTGGTTGCTCGCTGCCAACGGTATGCCGGCACAAGCCCAATCCTTCTTCCGGACGAACACGATACACATCGCGACCACGAACGCTGACCGCAGCAAAACTCAGCAACCCCGGCAAATGAATTGCCGTCTCGGTGCCTGCCACAAAGCTGGCCTGCACTTCGTCGCCCGCGAGCCGCAGAATCTCAACGCGCCCTGCGTTGTCGCGGCGATGCCACTGGACATAAACGTTGCCTGCCTCATCGGCACTTTGCCCGAACGTGGCTGGGAACTCCGATCCGGCGTAAGCGGGAATCGCGGCCACGGAGCGCAGCTTCGGCGTCGCGCCGGCGTCGTCCAGGAACACCGTGCGCCCACCGGCGGGCATGACCACGGTCTTGTCGATCAAGCAGATATCGCGCGAGCAGACAAAGTGATCTTTCCACGTGACGCGATCGCCGCGAGCGGCCAGCCAATCCTCGCCACTCCAACGATTGCCATCAAACTCGACAACTTCTTTGACGAAGTCCCAAGTCCAGGCCACGTCACCGTTCGGCTCGACCGCGTATACTCGGGCACCAAGCGTCGCGAAATAAACTCGATCAGCACCAACGGCCGGGGCAGAGAAGATCGGCTCTTGGCAATCGATCTGCTTAACAACGGCTCCCGTCTCGCGATTCAACACATAGTAGTAACCGGCTGCGGTTCCCACATGCAGGTACTCGCCGACAACTGCCGGTGATGCCACGTTGTTGCAGTTGCCTGCACCGCCGACCGTCTGAAACTTCCAACGCACTTCGGAAGTGTTGGCATCGATGGCGAAGACAACTCCCGAGCCGTCAATCACGTAGATGTTGCCATTGCTAACGACGGGCGAAGCAAAGATCCCATCAGTCAGCGGGATCGCCGCCAGTAATCCGAGTGAGTCGGGAAGCGCCGCGTCGGGGGCGTTGCCGGAACGCAAAGCATCGCCTTGGAGCTGCGGCCAATCGGCGGCGTTCGCCGTAGCGACGAGCATTGAAAGTAGTATGGCCGTGAAGGTTACTCGTTTCATAACGCGATCGTTCCTTTGTGGAGATTCAGGCTACTTGGTTGCGGCGGCGCGATCGCCGGGCTGAAGCCCAGCCTACGATAACATGACTACTTCAACTCGGCCATCAATTCGAGAATGACGGTGGTGATTCGCTCGGACGCATCCAACTGAACTCGATTTGTCCCCATCCAGGTTTCATATCCGCCTAGCTCGTGCTGGCGCGGCGTGGGCAAGTAACCGTGCGAGTCGTTTGCCAGCTCGATCGTGAAGGCATCCTTGAACGGCGACTTCTCCTTGATCTCCAAGCCGATCTCGGTGAAGACTTCGAACGGAATTGCGGCAATGGCCAGATCACCGATTCGCACGGCTTGCAATGGGATAGAAACTTCGTCGGGACCGTCGAGCAACGTTTGGACGCGTCCGGCGTAGTTCGTTTCGTAGCGATGATACCTCTCCGCGCCTTCAGGCTTTGCCAGCACCTCGGCAAAGTACTTCTGCATTGCTTCGTCGGGCTTACGGAACTTCAGCGTCAATTCGCGGCGAGCAGACTTTAACGGCACCCAGTCGCGGAACTCGATCTGATCGTGAGCCGACTTCACCCGTTGAGCCACGACCTCGGCGACTTCCGCCATCTTCTCGTACTGCTTGTAGCTCTTGCCGTCGCGACCTCGGAAGTTGATGTTGTTGACATCGCCGCTGGTTCCGTTGCTCATCATGCCGACGAAGGGCCGATCGTTGGCACCTGCGTCCAGCAACTCGCCGATCCGTTGCGAGAAGATGCCGAAGTAATCCGCCGAGACATCGCCTTGATCAACGCCGCCGACATAGTGCAGCGAATAATTGGCCAGCAGCGCGATCGGTCGACCATCGATTGATTGCACGCTCAGGAACGACACTTCGGGATCAACGGGCCCGGCTGGTTCGATCAACGCCGCGCTGCCGCGCGGTGGGTTCATGCGAACTTTATCGAGACCTCCAAACGGATTCTGCAGCAGTTTCTGGTCGCTCACGAACCAGCGTCGGTTGAACAGTTCCGATGGTTCTTCGATCCCTCCCCAACCGATGCGAGCCGGTTCGAGATTGGCGTAGGCGTCTCGCACCGCATTGGCGATACCTCTGGAGAGAAGCGGTGCATAGCGTTCGGTGCTGGATCGAGTTCCCGAATGCGTATGAGTGGCGGCCATCAAGATGTTCTCGGGGCGAAGTTTTGTCTCATCGCCGATCATCTTGCGAGCGTTGTCATAGACCTCACGGACGATGCCAAGGTTGTCGCAAATAACGAACGCAATCTGCGTCTCGCCGTCATCCAGGACCAAACACTTGGCGTGTAACTTGTCGTGGATCGCGGTTGCCGGGAACGGTGCGAACCCGCCGACCACCAACTCACCCAGCGGCGGCGTGATGTCCGCCATCGCCGCTCCCGCACGAAACACGCGGTTCCCTGCCGCTTCTGTCTCGGCCGCCCGCCCATTGGCAACACCCGCCATCAAGAGGAAACACGAGACTAACACACGAAGGTATTTCGACTTCATCACATATCTCACTTTTGGCCATGAAACTCATTCGGCATCAATTCAAGCAACGAACGTACAGTACGCCATCGGCCCGCAGTTTTCAATCAACCGGATTCAAAATCGTTCTGCTATGAGAGAGTCTGGCGGGCGGCTGTGGCGGAGTCGTCGACGCCACGGCTGATTGGAGTTCATGGTAAGCCGGGGCTTCGCGGACTCAGCCTACTTGGCTCGGTGCAGGTCTTCGACCTCGCCGAATGCGCCGACCGCAGGTCTCCCCGCCCGGCCGTGAGACCTGCGGTCGCGAGGAGTGCGGGGTCGGAGACCCGCGCACAGCACACCAATCCTCATTGGGCTGCGTAGTCCTTGCCATTGAGACTATTCACCACCGAAACCAGCCACTTGTCGAGTTCCGCACGCATGGAAGTAACTCGTGCCGACTCGCCCGCAGACACGTCGTCTGTTTCTTTCGGATCTGCGGCAAGGTTGTAAAGCTCCCACTTCAACTTGCCGTTGTTTCCTTCAATGCGATGCAGCTTCCAATCGCCGTCTGTCCATGCCGAATGGCCCGGGAAGCTGCTCGTCGAGTAAGCGGGATTCGGCAATTTCGCCGCGATCTGGCTCGATTCGTCGGCCGTCAAGTCGCCACCCGCCTGCTGTGCCTTGAACAGATCGGCCATCCAGCTTGCAGAAGGCGTGCCGATCCCTTTTGCTGTGTAGTCCCAAAAGCCCATCGTTCGCGATGCGTCTTTCGACTTGCCATCGATCAGCGAAACAAGACTGATCCCGTCCAGCGGTGCTTGCTTGTCGATAGCCACTCCAGTGATCTCCAGCAGCGTCGGGTAGATATCACACGTGTTGCAGCGCATCTGCGTCGAGCGAGGTTGCTTGATATGAGTGGGCCATTCCAAGATCGCCGGAACGAGCAACCCGCCCTCGTAGACTTGACCCTTGTTGCCGCGGAAGCCGCCCGTCGAACCAACCTTCGGCAGGCCGCCATTGTCGCTGCAATACCAGAGAATCGTGTTATCACGAATGCCGAGGTCCGTCAGCGAATCACGCAACTTGCCAAACGCTCGGTCCATGCCAGTCACTTCGCCGTAGAAATTTTGCAAGGCTTTCGAATGGCCTTCGTACAACTTGCGATCCTCCTCGGCGGCCACATGCGGACTGTGTGGCGAGCCGAACCACACGACCGCTAAGAATGGATCGTCTCCTGTTACCTTCCCCTTCATCCAATCCAAAGCCGCGTCGACAGCGATCATCGAGCTTTCGCCTTTCGTCTGCACGGCCTTGCCCTTGTGACTCATGATGGCGTCGTTGTCGTAGAAGTTCGGAGCACTGAGCCATTCGTCGAAACCATTGCGGCCTGGATTGGCCGGGCTGTCGTTGCGAACCGATCCGAGATGCCACTTGCCGAAATGGCCCGTTGCATAACCGACGGACTTCAGTGCTTCGGCGATCGTCGTCTCTTGCGGCCGCATCGGGTAACCCCACTTAAACACTCCCATCCGATTCGGATGTCGCCCCGTCATGACACTGGCCCGCGTCGGCGAACAGACAGGAGCCGCGGCATAGAAGCGATCGAACCGCAACCCAGTTGCCGCTGCTGCATCGAAGTTCGGCGTCTTGATAATCTCGTGCCCGTTGTAAGCCATGTCCCCCCAGCCTTGATCGTCTGCCATGACGAGGATGATGTTGGGACGCTCGGCGGCGTTGATCTTCGCAGCGAAAGGTGACGCCACGACGAACAGCGATAAGGCAGCGATCAAACGAGTTTTCATGATGGTGGCTCCGGCGCGGTGATTTACGATTTCGGCGACGGGACTATTGTAACAATAAGTTCGGAGCAGATTCGGATCTTCAGATTCATTAGACCGCAATCGGCGAAACGCAGTTCCTGGATAACTCAATCGCAGCCGCAAAGAGGATCGCCACGAAAAGCACGAAGAGGCACGAAAATCTGATTTGAATTCTTTTTGTGTCTTCTTGTGTTTTTCGTGGCCAACTGCCGGGCTCTTCAGCAAGACACGTCCACTCCGATGGCCTTGGATGTTGTGTAACACTTTCGGCATAGGTCTAATGACGACTCGCGGCAATTTCTGCAATGCTAACAAGGCACGATGAGGGCACGAAAAGATGAACTGGGACAATATTAACCAACTGTGTGACGCTGTACGGGAAACGAGTTTTGCGATTCACAAGTACCATAGGAACGGTCATCTTGAGAAGATTTACGAGAACGCACTCGTGCATCGCCTGCGTAAGCAAGGCGTGAAAGTCGAACAGCAGCATCCGCTCACGGTCTATGACGAGGATGGCACGATCCTGGGCGAATACTTCGCTGACTTGTTCGTCGAAGATCGCCTGATCGTGGAACTCAAAGCGGTCAAAGCAACTGCCGACGAGCACGTTGCTCAACTGTTGGGATATCTGAAGTCGTCGCGGATCGAAACCGGCTTGTTGATCAACTTCGGAGCGGCGAAACTTTACGTGAAGAAATACTTGATGACGCAGGAAGGGTAGCCACGAAAAGCACGAAGAGACACGAAAACCTGATTTGAATTCTTTTTGTGCCTTCTTGTGTCTTTCGCGGCAATCGAAGCATGGCGAAGAAGATCGCGAATCGCGGCTCGAAACCGGCTTACTGATCAACTTCGAATACTTGATGACACAGGAAGGGGGAAGGGTAGCCACGAAAAGCACGAAGAGACACGAAAACCTGATTCGGTTTCTTTTTGTGCCTTTTCGTGTTTTTCGTGGCAATTGAATCATGGCCAAGAATTAAGCGAGTTCAGCGGATGGGGTGCCCTCCTCGAAGGCAATTCAGCGTGGGGAGCCCGCCGGCGACTTCATGGAAGTCGGCCAGGACGTGGTGCCGCGCGATGAGTCTGCGCGCCATTTGTCGAGGGTCTCAAGGAACCATCGGACGCATGCCCCCCTCTTCAAAAATGCAGTCGCCCTGCGGACGGTTCATCGCTTCTCCTTCCGCCGACAAGTCCATCCACATCTGGGACGCCAACGACGGAAAATGTCTGACGATTCACGTTGGTGTATACTCACTGTCAGACCAAAAGTGAGGATCTTGCTGGAGAGAAATCATGCTAACCCAATACCTGAAAGCAGCCTTGCGAAATGCACACTACGAGATCTTGCCGGACGACGGACAGTATTATGGTGAGATCGCGGCGTGCAATGGCGTTTACGCGACGGCGCCCTCACTCGAAGACTGCCGCGATGAACTCGAGGGAGTTCTCGAAGAGTGGGTTCTCTTTCGCGTTCATCGGAACCTAGCGCTTCCCGTCATCGACGGTGTTGAATTGTCTGTGAAGGAAGAGACTGTTTGATGCCGACGTTCGGACCTATCAAGCGGCGAGAGCTGATTCAATGCTTGAGGACATTGGGCTTTGAAGGACCGTTCTCCGGCGGCAAGCATCAGTTCATGGTCCGCGGTGATGTGACGGTTCGCGTCCCCAATCCGCATCAAGGTGACATCAGCAAGGAACTGCTGAGCCGAATCCTCCGCCAAGCCGGTGTCAGCAAGGACGAGTGGGAACAGATTTAGGCGAGGTTCGAACGCTGAAGGCGTAAACTGGACGGCCGATCCACTACAAGGCGAGGGGGAGACGATGGCGAAGAAGGCCCCGAAAAAGAAGTCGACACGAATCCGCAAGCCGGAGGTCGATTCGGCGGATGGGGTGCTTTCATTCAAGGCAACACAGCGCAGGGAGCCTGCAGGCGAATTCATGAAAGTCGGCCGGGAAGCGGTGCCGGGGATGAGGCTGCGCGCCATTTGTCGCGGACATCAAGGAACCATCGGACGCATCGCCTGGTCGCCCTGCGGACGATTCATCGCTTCGCCCGAGATCAATTTCTTCTGGAACCATGTCGGGCGCGCGCGCGTGTTGTGAGACTATTTACTTCAAGCGAGACGATGAGAAGGATGAGGAACTTGTGCATGACCAGTCTCAACCGCCGACAATTTGTGACGACCGTCGTCACCACTTCGCTGGCTATCTGCGGCAGCAGGCACGCGAATGCGGTGCCAACTCGTTCACCTCGCGTGGACACTCATTTGCACTGTTTCGCGGGAAAGAATGACGCAAGGTTTCCGTATCACGCACAAGCTCCGTATACGCCGGAAGCACCAGCGACACCCGAACATCTCCTGAAATGCATGGACGAGGCGGGTGTCGACTTTGCCGTCGTGGTGCATCCTGAGCCTTATCAAGACGATCATCGTTACCTTGAGCATTGCCTGGCCGTTGGCGGCAAGCGGCTGAAGGGGACGGCGTTGTTCTTTTCGGATCGCGAGAGCTCGCTTGAGCAACTCCCTGATCTTGCAAAACGTGCTGACTTGATTGCCGTTCGCGTCCATGCCTACGCCCCCGATCGGTTGCCACCGTTTGGCAAACCGGAACTGCGACGCTTGTGGCAGATGGCGACGGACCTTGGGTTGGCCGTGCAGCTTCACTTCGAGCCGCGTTACGCTCCCGGCTTTGAACCACTGATTCGGGAGTTCCGCGAGACTCGCGTGATCATCGATCATCTTGGCCGACCGTTCCAAGGCACACCCAAAGAACATGCGGTGGTCGTGAATTGGTCGCGTTACCCGAACACGATTATGAAAATGGCGTCGATTCCTTCGAACACGAGCTATCCGCATCGTGACATCGCGCCGGTCATCAAGCAATTGACAGACAACTACGGTGCAGATCGCATGATCTATGGTGGCGGCTTCGGGGCGGATGCGACGGGCGAGACTTATCGCGCCGCGTTCGAGCGAGCCGCGTCGCTTCTCGGCCATCTCACGGAAGCCGAGCGAGCGAAGATCCTGGGCGGTAATGCGATCAGGTTGTTTGGGTTCGCGGCTTAAAGAGTGTAGGCCGGACCAAGGCTTTGCGCCGTTCCGGCATATGACAGCTGACGTTCTGCTGCCGGAACTGCGCAAAGCCTTGGTCCGGCCTACCGATCTGCCGGAACGGCGCAAAGCCTTGGTCCGGCCTACCGATCGAATTCGAACCGATGCCCGGCCCCGGTTGTCCAGGTTCGGGGGCTTGGGTACGTTAATCGATTCCTTCCCGCAACCAACTCCCGCAGCAGGTGAGACAGAGCCATGAGCGATCCCTATTTCCAACAGATGTTCGCAGACCGAATTGGCGGAGCCAACTATGGCAAGGGGACCGCGATCTATAAATTCGAGAAGATCAAGCGCGCCAAGCGGAAGGCGGCAGCGGACTATCCGGATCGGTCGCTGCTGAACTTCGGTATCGGCGAAAATGACGAGATGGCTCCTGAATCGGTTCGTCAGGTTATGGCAGCCGAGATCAACAAGCCCGAGAACCGCGGCTATGCGGATAACGGAATCGCCGTGTTCAAAGAAGCAGTCGCCCGCTTCATGAAGCGGGAGCTGGGCGTTGAACTCGATCCCGTTAAAGAGATCAATCACTGCATTGGATCGAAGCCGGCGCTTGCTATGCTCCCGACGTGTTTTATAAACCCGGGCGACATCACGCTGATGACCGTTCCCGGCTATCCAGTCGCCGGCACACACACGGCTTATTACGGCGGCAGTGTCTTCAAGCTGCCATTGCGAGCGGAAAATAACTTCTTGCCGGATCTCGATTCGATCCCGGCCGACATCGCCGCCAAGGCCAAGCTATTGGTGCTGAACTACCCGAACAGCCCTACGGGAAAAGTTGCGACTCGCGAGTTCTTCGAGAAAGTGATCGCGTTCGCGAAGGCGAACAACATCGTGGTCGTTCAAGATGCCGCCCATATGATGCTGACTTTCGAAGGCCAGCCGTTGAGTTTCCTCAGCGTTCCGGGTGCGAAGGATGTCGGCGTCGAAGTCCATTCGCTGTCGAAGGGTTTCGATATGATCGGCTGGCGGATCGGTTGGGTTTGCGGCCACGAACGACTGGTGCAAGCCTTTGCCGATGTCAAAGACAACAGCGACTCGGGCCAGTTCATCGCGATCCAGAACGCGGCGGCTGCGGCGCTCGACGATGCTTCGATTCCAAAGCGAACACGAGAAAAGTATCGTCGTCGGCTCTCCAAACTTGTGGAGACACTAAAAAGCTGCGGCTTTCAATGCTCGATGCCAGGTGGAAGTTACTTCCTCTACACAAAATCGCCTGCCGGGACCGAGAGCGGCGAGACGTTCGCGGACGCAGAATCGGCGAGCCAGTTTCTGATCACGCAACAGTCGATCGTCACGGTTCCCTGGGACGATGCCGGCGCGTTCCTTCGCTTCTCGGTGACTTACGAGGCGGCGGACGAAGCTGAAGAGGATGCATTAATGGCAGAGACGAAAAAGCGACTGGAACAAGTGAAGCTGAAGTTTTGAGCGGCGAGGGGACGCACTTTTGGGAGTGCGGAGACTCGTCGCCGCTTTGGAATTTTTTTCCGTCTTGACGGCTAACTTCACTACCGCCGTGTAGGTTGGGGTAACGAAGAAGATAAAGTGCTGCGCACAAAATGCGAAAGCGGTGACGAGTCACCGCACTCCAAATACATCAGATCGACTCGATGTGCAATCCACGCTTGCGTCGTTCCTTGCGGCGAATGTCGTCGATCGTGTCAGCAACTTGCTGAACGCCGTCGATTCCCGAAAGAACGAGTTCGGGATGAGTGCGGTCACTGGAGGCAATGCGGATCGTGCCAACACCCAGCATCCGCTGGACGATGCCTTGCTCGTAAGTCACATCGTCGATATCGATGACTTCGATCCGATCGGTCACTCGCTTCAAGATACCGGACTTGTGAATGAAACGCTGTGTCGTCAGTTCGTAGTGAACGCTCAGCTTCTTATAAGCGAACGCGACGCCCATGAAGATCCACAGCACGGGAATGCCGAACCCGACCGGCGGAAACGCGAACATACCGGCCACCAATCCGATGGTGACCAGCCCGCCGAGAAGCCATGTTCCGTACATGGCTTTCCCCGAATACCCTCCGGTCCAGAGATTCTGCTCCACATCCTGATCACTGTCAGCTTGCCGCGACTCGGCGGATGCTATGAATCGATCTTTGGGAGTATCGCTACTCATGGCCCAGGCTCCTGGCATTATTGACCGGAAAGTATGTTGGCAGTCGAGGTCGTCCGCGACGCGAAACAGTATAACGACACGTGGGAGGGTTCGTTAGTCGGCGGCGATTCTTTGGATTGGCGAGGTGAGGGGCTCTACAGAGCCTCATCTTTCCTGCGAATCGTCCCGTGTAGTATAGTGATTCCAGCAAGACACTCCGGAACCTTCGGTCATCGCGCTTATGAGATGTCCATTCTGTCGGCTTGATAACGACCGCGTCATCGATTCGCGTGCCAGCGAGGATGGGTTCGCGATCCGTCGACGCCGCGAGTGTTTGGACTGTAAACGCCGCTATTCCACCTACGAGCGACTCGAAGAGATGTCGCTCAAAGTCGTGAAAAAACACGGCGGACGAGAGCCCTTTAGCCGGGAGAAGATGCGGCAGGGACTGGCTCGGGCCTGCTGGAAGCGACCGATCAGCGACGAGCAGATCGATGGTGTGATCGCGCGGGTCGAGACCGAAGTGTATGCGAATTTCGACTCGGAAGTGGAAAGCGAACACCTGGGCGCATTGGTAATTCGCTATCTTGGGGAACTCGACCAAGTCGCTTTCGTGCGATTTGCCAGCGTCTATCGCGAGTTCAAGGACGTGCGGGACTTCGTCGACGAGCTCCAGCCCATGTTGATGTCGCAGCGTCCTGGCGATGCCTAACCGCTTCACGGCTCGCGCGGAATCGCCTTGGACGTCTGGTAACTTCCAGTTATCATGGCGCGGCGCATCAACTGATATCCCCACCACCTGCTAGCAACTACTTACAACGGACGAACTATGAGCGAGCTACGAACTGAACGCGACTCGATGGGCGAAGTACAAGTCCCAGCCAACGCCTACTACGGAGCGCAAACGCAACGAGCGGTCGAGAATTTCCCAATCTCCGGCTGGGGATTGCCGCCGGATCTGGTGCATGCTTTGGGGCTGGTGAAGTATGCCTGCGGCGTCGCGAATCGCGACTTGGGCAAGCTCACAGGTAGCGGCAAGAAGACTCTCAACGATGTGCAAGTCGACGCGATGCTCGCCGCTTGCCGCGAAGTTGCCGAAGGCAAGTTGGACGGCGAGTTTCCAATCGATGTCTTTCAAACAGGCTCCGGTACTTCCAGCAACATGAATGTGAACGAGGTGATTTCGAATCGTGCGATCGAGATCACCGGTGGAGATCGTTTCACCGCGGAGAAGCCGATTCATCCGAATGACCATGTGAACATGGGGCAGAGCACGAACGATATCTTTCCAACGTCGATCCATGTTGCCACCGCAGGCAAGATCAAGAATGACCTGATTCCGGCGTTACAGCGGTTCGCCGACGTCTTGTCGCAAAAGGCCAAAGAGTGGGATCGGGTGATTAAAATCGGCCGGACGCATCTGGCTGACGCTACACCACTGCGACTCGGGCAGGAGATCGGCGGCTTCGCCCGGCAGCTGAAACTGTCTGTGGCTCGCGCGGAGCGGGGCCTCGAAGCCGTCTTGGAATTACCGGCGGGCGGGACTGCCGTAGGGACGGGAATCAATACACATCCGGAGTTTGGCAAGCGAGTTGCCGAGTGCTTGGCCAGCGAAACGGGGATCGCCTTTGTGGAGGCCGCAGATCATTTCGAGGCTAATGCTCAGCGCGACGGCTTGGTGGAATGTCACGGACAAATCAAGACCATCGCCTCGACGCTGTTCAATGTCGCCAACAACATCCGCTGGCTCGGTTCTGGACCACGCTGTGGTTTCTATGAGGTTATGCTTCCCGACCGTCAGCCCGGCAGCTCGATCATGCCGGGCAAGGTGAACCCGGTCATGTGCGAGAGCATGATGCAAGTTGCGGCTCGCGTGATGGGGAATGACCAGGCTATTGCCATCGCCGGCTCAGGTGGCGGTCAGTTTCAATTGAACATTATGATGCCGATGATGGGCCACACGGTCTTGGAGAGCATCCACCTACTGGCTTCCTGCACACGGGCCTTCGTCGACTTCTGTGCCGAGGGGATGGAGGCCAATGAAGAGTCTTGCGAAGCGTCCGTCGAGAAGAGCTTGTCGATGGTCACGAGTCTCAATCCGCACATTGGTTACGAGAAGGCCGCCGCTTTAGCCAAGAAGGCGTTTAAGTCCGGCAAGACGATTCGCGAACTGTGCCGCGAGGACGGTGTGCTGCCAGAAAACACGCTCAACGAAGCCTTGGACCCGATGAGCATGACCGAACCACACGCGTAAATGACCAAATCAGAATGACCAAGGACCAATCGGAGTGTTGGTCATTGGGATGTAGTCGCCCATTCAAATAGATCACGGAGGATCTGCCATGAAGCGTTTCGTCTATTCGTTCTTCGTCGTTCACGCGATTGTCATCGCTTCGGCGGGACTGTGTTCCGGTCAGCAAGACACGAAAAGCCTGCTGGCTTCGGCCTATCAGAAGACGCAATCGGCTAAGACGGTCGCCGACTACACCGCCGTGATCGATCTTTGCCAGCAAGCCGAAGCAACCAACCTTTCGCCAGAGCAAAGCAAGTACGTCCGGCAGCTCGCCTCGTGGGCATACAACCGTTTGGGTGAAATGTTTGTCGATCAAGCCGCGACCGCGCTCGAATCCGGAGACAAAACGCGGGCGGCCGAGTTTGACACCAAGGCGCTGGCGAATTTCGAAAAGGCGGTCGCGAACGACGAAACTCGCTGGAAGGCTATCCATAATCGAGGAGTCAGTTATGCACTGGCTGGCAAGTACGAAAAGGCGATCGCAGATTTTACCAGCGTCGTCGAGCTTCGACCGGACTACCCAAATGGATGGTTCAACCGAGCTGAGATTCGGTATGAACTTGGGCACTTCGAGCAAGCGATCACGGACTATACCAAGGCGCTCGAATTGACCCCCAGTGACTTCGGATCGCATACGAGCCGAGGGCACGCCTATTTTCAGTTGCGGAAGTTCACCGAAGCACTGGCCGACTATACCGCCGCGATCAAGTTAGACGAAACGAATGCCGAGGCATACGCAAATCGAGGCGATGCCTATCAGAAACTGGAGCAGTGGAAGGAGGCGGCTTCTGATTTCCGGCGTGCAGTGGAAATCGATCCGACACTGCCACGAGCTTACGCCAGCGCGGCGTGGCTCATGGCCACTTGCCCGGACGAACAGTTCCGCAACGCGGACCTGGGGCTCCAGGCAGCCCGACGGGCAGTTGAACTTAGCAGCGAAGACAGCTTCGAGCTGTTGGATACACTGGCGGCGGCTGAGGCCAATGCAAATCGCTTCGAGGAAGCCGTCGCAACAGTAACGAAAGCGATCGAACTTGCGCCAGCTACCGCAGCGAGCCCGCTCGCAGAACGCTTGGCGTTGTATAACGGAAAGCTTCCTTTTCGCCAGCAGCAAGGGCAGACCGCACAGGCGGCATCGGCGGAACTCCGTTAGTTGCGACTCCCTGCGACTCGAACGATCGCGCAAAAATTTATCAAAATTTCGCCATCGATAGGCCAAACGGGTCGATTTAGCCTTTCGGGTTCGTCGATTACGTGTAAGATTAGCTCTCAGCTCCGGCGAGGTATTGTCGTCTAGACACGTCCAGAATCGGTGCGAAAGCCCCCCAAAGCGGCCTGCTAAGTCGCTAAATCCCTTACGATTTGAACAGTTTTCAACCTCTTCACGCTGCCCAAATAGGGGCGTTGGCGAAGTGGCGGAAGCTGTGGACGGGTAGCCCAGCCGAAGCGGTCAACGCAATCGGCGGAACCGCGAATCGTGAGATTTACAACGTGAATTACTGTGGGACATGTACGTTCCATCAGAACCTGCAATCGTTTGTGGTGAACCGAAGATGAAACTCGAAAAACTAAGAAACATTGGCATCTCCGCACATATCGACTCGGGCAAGACGACCTTGAGCGAGCGAATTCTCTTCTACACGGGCCGCATCCACAAAATGGAAGAGGTCAAGGGTGGCGGAGCCGGTGCAACCATGGACCATATGGAGCTGGAGAAAGAACGCGGTATCACGATCACTAGTGCCGCAACCTCCGTCGAGTGGAAGGGTCACCCCATCAATCTGATCGACACACCAGGCCACGTTGACTTTACCGTCGAAGTGGAACGCAGCCTTCGCGTTTTGGACGGGGCGGTGCTGGTGCTGTGTGCCGTCGGTGGTGTGCAGTCGCAGTCGATGACCGTCGACCGGCAGATGAAGCGATATCACGTGCCGCGACTTGCGTTCATCAACAAGATGGACCGTACGGGTGCCAATCCGCGGCGAGTCTGTGAGCAGATGCGCGCGAAACTCGGCTGCGATACGATTTTGATGCAGTTGCCCATGGGCGCTGGCGAAACGTTCAACGGTGTGATCGACCTCGTTCAGATGAAGGCGATTCGCTTCAGTGGGAACGAAGGCGAGGTGGTGACCTATGAAGAAATCCCTGACGAATACAAGGACGAGGCCGCCGAGGCGCGAGGCACCATGCTCGAACAGCTGGCGATGTATAGCGACGAGCTCATGGAGTTGCTGTTGTCGGAAGAGCAAGTTCCGGAACAGTTGATTCACGACGTTCTCGAACACGCGGTGCAAGGGCAAGAAGCGACTCCGGTTTTTCTCGGAACGGCATTTCGCAATCAAGGCGTGCAGCCACTGCTCGACGCGGTCGTGCGGTACTTGCCATCGCCGCTGGATCGCGAGATCAAAGCCAGCAAGATCGAGAACCCTGAAGAGAAGGTCGAACTGTCGCCCGATCCAACGAAAACTTTTGTTGGCATGGCTTTTAAGATTGTGGAAGACCCATACGGCCAACTCACCTTCTTGCGGATCTACCAGGGTTCGATCGAGAAGGGAAACATGTACTACAATCAGCGAACTGGGAAGAAAGAT
>CAUJKL010000591.1 GCA_963204995.1 Planctomycetota bacterium
CAGCGAAACTCAGCAGATAGCGGCCAGCATTGACGAACGGTTCAACGAATAACGACAGAACTCCAGCAATCGTCTCCGCAATCGCAATCGGCCCGAGCCACCCACCAAAGAAAATAATGGCCGCCAAAACGCTCACCAAGAACATCGATCCGTACTCAGCCATAAAGAAGAAGCTCCAGCGAAGGCCGGAGTATTCCGTATGAAAGCCCGCCACGAGCTCGCTCTCGGCTTCTGCCAAATCGAAAGGAGCGCGATTCACACTCGCCGTGGCACACGTGAAATAGACGCAAGCCACAATGAACGTAAACGGATCGTTGAACACCAGCCAATTCGTGAACAGACCAGCCTGTTGATTGCCGATCGTCACCAGATTCAACGTGCCGCAGATCATGCATGGGACGACAACACACATCCCGAGCGGCACTTCGTAACTGACGACCTGAGCCGCTTCACGCATGGCACCGAACAACGACCACTTCGACCCCGAGGCATAACCAGCCAGAATCGGACTGAACACTTCGATGCCAAGTACGGCCAGAATGAAGAACACGGCAGTGTTCAGGTGCTGAGCAACCCAGCCATCCGAAAATGGCAAGGCGATGTAAGCACAATAGCTGGCCGCGAATCCGACGTACGGAGCCGCTTTAAACAACATCCAGTCTGCGTCTTTGGGAGTGATATCTTCCTTGGCGATCAGCTTGATGCCGTCAGCGAGCGTTTGCAGCCATCCGAAGGCACCACCAACGCGCGTCGGTCCAAGTCGATCTTGAATGCGACCAGAAACTTTGCGCTCGAGCCAAATGAAAATCAGCGCCCCGACTGCCACGACGTGAATGATCAATACGCAATGAATGATCGCAGCCACGAGATAGGCCAGCGACAGGGGGAAGTGGCAGGTGTTGTGAAAGAATTCGGCCACTGACTTGAGTTAATCCTAAGTTCCAGAACGAAGATCGTGAAATATGGCACAAAGCAGCGGGGACCGACAAGCCCCCGCGAACACAAAATCAATGCGAGTAGGACGGACGCCTCGTCCGTCCTACGACTGGCTTACTACCGGTCAATCTCACCCATCACAACATCCAACGAACCGACAATCGCCGGCACATCCGCAATCAAGCAGCCTCGACAAAGCTCCGAAGTCACCGAGAGATTACAGAAGCAACTGCTTCTCGCTCGGACTCGCCACGGTATCGAATTGCCATCGCTCACCAAATAAAAACCCATCTGACCACGGGGCGCTTCCGTTTCTAAATACACCTCACCCTTCGGTAATTTATGAGTTAGCTTGATCGGTATCCCCCAGTCGCCACTGGCGGTGCTGTAGCGATCAATCGCCTGCCGCACGATATCGACAGCTTGAACCAACTCGAGCATGCGAACATAAAAGCGATGCCAACAGTCGCCGAGAATCGCTTCCTTCGGCACGGCGGGATATTTGTGATCCTGCGGATAGTGACCGTCTTTTTGCACAATCACCTCGAACGCATAACCGTCATACATTTCGGTATAACGCTCCTCGCCATCGCGCCGCAGGTCGTAATCGATGCCGCTTCCGCGTAGCACAGGCCCGGTACAGCCATAGTCGATCGCCATCTCGCCGGACATCACGCCGATCGCAGCAGTTCGCTTCACGAAGATCGCGTTGGTGGTTAGTAACGCGTGATATTCCTGAATGAGCGGATCGAATTGATCGAGAAACGAAGAACACTTCTGCAGCCAACCGTTCGGCAAATCGGCAGTCGCACCACCGGGCGTGAGATAGCTGTACGTGAGCCGCGCACCGCACGCCTCTTCAAACAGATCCAATATCTTTTCTCGCTCGCGGAATGCGTAGAGGAACGGGCTGAATGTCCCCAGGTCCAGGCCATACGCGCCCATGCCAACCAAGTGGCTCGCAATCCGCCCCATTTCAACAATGATCACGCGAAGATGCTTGGCCTTCTCGGGCAATTGGTGGTCGAGCAGCTTTTCGACACAGAGCGACCAGCCAAGATTCATATTCATCCCGGCGAGATAATCCATGCGATCCGTATAGGGAATCCACTGGCGAGGCGTCAGATTCTCGCCGATCTTCTCGGCACAACGATGCAGGTAACCAAGATGCGGTTCGACTTCGGAGACAATCTCGCCGTCCGTTCGCAACACCAATCGCAGCACGCCGTGCGTACTCGGGTGCTGTGGTCCCATGTTGACGAGCATCTCGTCCGTGCGGACGTCGAACTCGATGATCCGTGCGTCCTCGACTTGCATTGCCATGTTTCGGTCCTGTCGTGACTACCTTCCGCGTATCCCGTGATATTCGAGCGGCATCTCATAATCCTTGCGGAGCGGATAACCGACCCAATCCTCGGGACAAAGAATGCGGCGGAGATTGGGATGCCCCGTAAACTTCACGCCGCAGAGATCGTAAACTTCGCGCTCGTGCCAGTTCGCCGTGTTCCACACGCCAGCCACGGATGGCACCTCAGGCAGCTCACCTTCGACATCATCTCTCCATCGCGGCAACATCACCTTCAGCACGATAGTGTGCTTCTTAATGGTGCTCGAGAGATGATAGACAACCTCGAAGTGCGGCTCCCAACCGGCCTTCGCCGCTTTCTTGGGATCGGCCATGAAGTAATCAACGCCGCTGATGCAATTCAACAGATTAAAACGCAATTCAGCATCGTCTCGTAAGTACTTGCAAACTTCGACGATTCCGTCGGGCGACACTTCCACCCACGGATCGATCGCTTCGAGGTTCGACCCCGTGATCTTACCGCCGAATCGCTTTGAAAGTCGCTCAACTAGATTCTGTCCGCTCATTAATCCAAGTCACCCGCGAAGCGAATCCGCTCCACAAAAAGAATTCTCCACTAAGCCGACAACGCTGGCTCTTCTAGATCGGCATCAACAGGAGGCCCACGCCGCTGCTGGGCACGTTCTTGCCCGACCGCTCGCACCCAATCAAGGTCACCACGCTTCCAGACGTAGGCAAAACCGACCAGCAGAATTGCGAAAAAGGCACCAATGTCGACGATCGTGACGAATGCGAGTTGCCGAGCACCTTCACGTGCGACCGACTCGACTTCCGTCACGGTCAGCTTGCTTTGTTTCTCGCCGAGCGTCGCTATGAGGCTTTCCGGAATCGCGTCAGGAACCTGGGGATCACGAACTCCCATCTCCTGGTAAAGCAGGCGAGCCGACTCAGTCAGCTCATTTCCCTCAGCCGTAGCAACGGCCACAGGAAACTCCTTGTCCATCATGTGCGTCGACTTTCCAAAGACCGTGGCCCAAGGAAAGAAGAAGGCGACTTCAACATCAAAGATAATGAACAGCAAAGCCACGACGTAAAATCGCAGATCGAACTGCACGAAGCTGGTACCGATGGTCGGTTCACCACACTCGTAGATTTCCAACTTCTCTTCGTGAGGGTCGTGAGGCCGAATGAAACGCCCCACGAGTAGATTCACGAACAAGAAGATCAGACCGACACTGGCGAACAAGGCCAAGTAGGCAACGATCCCGATCGAAGAAGCGAATGCTGACATCGAACGCCTGGCAATCTGCGTCGAGGAAGAAGCTAGGAAAACAAGTCTCGAATTGTAGACGCGGACTGCGATCTTGCAAGCCACCAAACAACACACCAAACAAAATCGAGTCGAAGAGATTTGCTAGGCAGGCTGCGAGGAGGTGCAGTCGCCCGGAACTACAAGAGGCGTCGGTCGTCGTGAAGCTTTGTGCCAGATGACCGCCCAGCCGCACTAAGGATCGTCCAGGAAATAACTTCATGGAACGAGGTGGCTGGGGCTGAGTCCGCGAAGCCCCGGCTTACCATGTGCTCCAATCAGCCGTGGCGTCGAAGACTCCGCCACAGCCACCCGCACTAAGCGTCGAGCAATCCGTCGGAATGGTCCGAGCCAGTGACGGAATCAGCGGTTAAAGATTGACGCCCCGCAAAGCCCGCATCGATTTCGTGCCAGTACAACACTTCGGGCTCACCATACTTCCAGCAAAGATAGGCGAGCTTGCCATCGATCACGGCAGGAAAATCAACCAAGCCAGCCATGGCGCTCTTCGGCTCTACGCCCAGCTCAAGCAACTCGCGCAAATAGTCACTGAGCCGCTCGCTCTCTTTTTCTAGCTCAAGCTCGACCTGCTCGACTTCAGCCTGATAAACGTCGGACGAGCCGCCTGTACGCTTGCGAGACAGCTGGCTGAGCCGATCTCGGCGCTCGGACAACTCTGCCGCGAGCCGCATCAAATCGCTCATGATCGCTCGCACCAGAGGCAGGCGGGCATTTGCCTCTTCGACAGTAAAAATCTTCGCGGGTGTGTATTCGTCAGGCGACATCGTAATACTCACGGAAGCGAAAGTGGCAAACCTAACAATGGTAATTATACGTCAAGACTACTGATTTGGCCCGCCATGAACTGGCTCGACCAACACTTTTGATTCAGCAACTGCCGTCGGGTTCAAGGTCGACCGTCCCCAGGCGACGTCCGTTGGGAGTCGTGAGAAGTCGACAATACATCCGTCCCGACTGTAACAGCTCAAGTCATGTGTCGCACCCATGAAGATGCAATCTACTGGACACGGCTCAACACACAAAGCGCAAAACATGCACTTCGAATAGTCGATCGTGTATCCCGTAATTTTGAAGCCCTTCCCGCCTTCGACTCGCTCCTTGCCGATGTAGATGCAATCGACCGGGCAGGCTTTGGCACACTGATCACACGCGATACAGGTCGTCAAATCAAATCGATGAAAGCCACGATAACGCGCGGCGACGGGAACCGGCTTCTCAGGATACTCGAACTGGTCCGTGAACGTGCCGCGATTTGCTTTGTAGGTGATCAGCCAATAACGCAGCGTCACCCACATTCCGTGACCGACCGTATAGACCGCCACGCCGATATTTCTAAACCAATCCAACATCAAATGCGTCCAAGAAAGTTTGCGGCTCGGGAACCAGCGCTGATTATAGAGAGCGTACTCAACTCCGCAAGCGCCGTTCAAGCGCCTTTCGCCGAGGCATTCCGCGCCACAGATGCTCACGACGAGTGCCAAGTTCGACAACGAACTCGTCGCTGCTAGAACAACGCAAAGGGCACGTGAACTCCAAGTCTGAAATGGCGACTTGATCGTCACGCCGCTGATGCCGACCGGAGTCCTTGCATCGCGCAAGCTTCGTCTCGCCGCACATCTTCGGAGAGGGATGAGTGTCTCAATAATCGCCCTGGCCGAGAGTAAAATGGAAATACGCTTGGACGACAGGCTGGTATCAGATCCTGGCGGCGTGTGGTCGAAGGCCGCGTGAGCGAGTTGGAATCCGCAGAGCCACCAACGTAGCGCGGACTGCATGGCGACGATTATTTCGGCTGTAACCGACTATTGTGGAACGTGTTACGCATATTTATCGCGAGCGGAAAACTGTACTGTAAAACTGCGCCAGATACAAAGTCTCCGGTGAGAATAACAATCGTAACTGATCGGCGCCAAGATTTCCCGTGAAAATTGCTCAGCGGGCGCGGGCTTTGCTTGACTACGCTAAGTCAGCACGTAGAGTGGAGGGAAGACTGACGATGCGCGCAAGCGTTTATAGGGCCAGAGTTTGAGAATAACAGTTTCCCGAAAAAATGCGATTCCAGGAGTTTTGCTGGCACCGCTGATAATAAGGATTTTCAGGCCGGCCGTCGCCCATACAGCGGCAGTGTTACAAGGAATGGATGATGTTAGTTTTATCCCGCAAGAAAAACGAAAGTATTGTCATTAATAACGACATCACGATCGTTGTAGTCGAGATTCGAGGCGACAAGGTACGCTTGGGCATCGAAGCCCCGAAAGAAGTGCCCGTCCACCGTCGCGAAGTGTACGACGCAATCAAGCGGAACGAGCAGGCACCCGTCGAGGGAGATTCTCCCTCCGAGACTAACAGCTAATCTTTTTCCTCTGCGCCTCGACCTTCTCACACCGTACCCGCACCCGCCTCTGCATCTCAAGTGACGCTCCGGTCACGCAGTCGACCAACCGAGATCGACGCAAGAACCCTCGCCGTTGAAGTCTACCCCGGCTTGACTCATCGCGGTAACGCTCCTTAAATAACGACTTGCGATTACTGCTCGCGCAGCCATCCGGCCCCATCGTCTAGCGGTCTAGGACTCCGGCCTTTCACGCCGGCAACACGGGTTCGAGTCCCGTTGGGGTCACTCTGTCTTTGCAGGAAACGTTTGGAAACACTGCACTTGCTGACGTAACTCCAATCGTGGGGCGCAGTTTTGTCACTTGCTGACCATTGCTGCCGGACACCGACAGCACCCCCTGTTGCGCCCCCATTTCGCATTTCATCGCACCCCCTGTTGCGCCCCCTAAATTCGCCTCTTGCGAGCTCGCTTGCGCGAAGTGCCCATCGGTGATTTGCAGATAGTGCTTTGCCGCGATGCTGGGCGTGTTGCCGAGCCAAGCGGTCACGACGTGCAACGGGAACTCGTTCGCCAATTCCGTTTCACGACTTGCCCGCAAGTTCTGAAACAATCGCGGCCACGGCGTCACACCGGCTCGTTTGAGGATGCGCTTGAATTGCGTCCGCAGATTCGTGTTCTTGTCGCGGTAGCGATTGATAAAGAACTCGGCGTCCTCGGGTGCCAGTTCTGCCGCGTCCTCGAAATACTGGCGCAGCTCAGGGAACAACGGCACGACTCGCCACGGCTTGCCCTGCTTTTTCGTCTTTGGTGACGTGACGGTAAACCGATCGTTCGCCCAATCAACATCGTTCAACCGCAGTCCCAGCGTCTCACTGGGTGTTCTGACGCCACCGTAGCGAGCCAACGCGACGATCAACCGCCATTCGGCGTCCGGACAGGCTTCCAGCACTTTTTCCGTGATAACGCGGCTGACGAAGTGCTTGCGGGAATCGTTGCTTTCGCTCCCGCCTTTCACGTCCACGAAAGGATTGTTTTCGATCAGTACCTTCCGGGTCGCAGACTTGAACACTTGGCGAGCCCGTTTGATGTACTTGCTGATACTCGCTTCGGCGTACTTCTTGGCCAAGTGCTGCCGCCAATCGTCCGCGTCCCCTTCCGTGATGGTTCGCAAGTCACGATCGGCACCGAAGTATTCGACGAGCTTCCGTTCAAGCTGGCGAAAGTTCGCAATCGTCCCCGGCGTAACTTCGGCTTCGCGGCCATCGATGTAAGTCTTGAGGAACACGCCAAGCGTCGCTGATTCGCGTTTGGGAATGTAGCTCCCAAATCCGGCTTGGGTGAGCTTCGCGGCCAAGTCGTCGCCAACGGTGGCCAGAAAACGCGCCGTCTCGTTGTTTGGTGAACTGCCTGAAATAGACGCTGAAACCAAATCATCGACCCTCAGGGCAATGACTTCAGCAGCTCGCTTGTTGATCGATCCAAGTCGGATGGAACGCCGGCGCTTGTGCTTGTCATAGAATTGCAGCCGGTAGTTCGTGTTTCCGCGTCGTTTGTCTGCGTGAATGCTCGCCATCGTTCAATTCTCCAAATCAGATACAAGTCGCAGTTTCAAAACGTCGCCGATTTTGTCGAGCGAGTCGTTCGTCAGCCGTCCGTCGCCACGCACGAACCGCAACAGCTGGGACGCATCGACGCCCGAATCTTTAGCGATACGATACCGCGTCAACGGTCCCGTTTCGATGATGTCCCGCAGTTGGTCGGAAAGTGTTTTCGGCTTCGTTCGTCGTTTTGCCATCGGTCGTTTCCTTGGTAGTTGTTTGCTAGCCACGTACTGTATCGTATCGGGTGGTAGGCTAGCAGTCAATTAGTATTCCTGGTTTGTTGTGTCGATAACCCACAAACCCGCCACATCGGCGGCAAGTCGTCCGAATCCAACCCGGCCGGCGCGGTGCCGGTTCGTCTTGCCAGTCGGCTCGGTCGGTGTGCTGGTTGCATCGTCGCGGCTTCGCTGGTGCCGATAGGACAACCGGCGGTCGGTGCCATGCGGCTTGCAGCTCGGCGAGTGTTGCAGTGTCGGTCGTCATCGTCTTTCTTTCGCGTCACGCCATCAGGCGATGACGCGCTTATGGTCCCTTATGGGATACCGGAACTCCAGTTCCGCAGTAAATGACCGGAAAGTTCCGCAGTACACCGGAACTCCAGTTCCGCAGTCGTCAGTCAATCAAAGGCGACACTCGATAGCGGGATGAACCGCGATTCAACCCGCCTCGATAGATCACTTTCAGCAAACCGAGCCGTTCAAGCCGCTTTACCGATCCGTGAACGGTACGAACCGAAACGCCGGCACGTCGAGCGATGTCGGCTTGTGCCGTCGCGGCGGTCCCGTCTTTGGTGTCCCGGTACAGAATGAGCCAAACACGAACGTCGGCGGCCTTCAAATCTCGCATCGTGAAATCAACAAAGTTGTTCAACACTGTGAACCGGTCCCGGCTCTTGCTCGACTGCTTCGGCTCATTTGCTGGTGTCGGCTTTCGCTTCGGCTTACCGTTCATCGGCGGCAACACCGCACAACCAGCCAGCACCGGCGGTTCGTTAGTCGTCGTCATCGTCGGCGGCCTCCGTTCGGTTCCATAGCGACGCCAACGCATCTCGCAGCTTGTGCGATTGCTCGCTCATTGCCGGATCGGCCGGCGTGAATGATTGCGTTTGCCGGTCGAAGTCGAGTTCCAAATCGGCGGCTTCGGTGTGCCGCGCCTTCAAGTGCTTTAGCGTCACCGTATCGTCATCATTTGGCCCCAGGATGAACGCATCGTCCGCCCCGAATTCCAGTTCAGACGATTCGCGAAACGATGCGAGATTCAATCCTTCGGCGTCGTAGGATGAACGGCCCCGCTTATCCTTTGACCGAGCCACGGCGGCAACCACGATTACCGCAACGCCGGCGTCGGCGAATTGCCGAATGTAGTTCATCGTGGCATCGACCGAGCCGCGGCGGTCGTCATGCTTGCCGGGTGCCGGGATGCGCTGAATGTAGTCGAGAACGATCAAGCCGGCGTCGAAGGCGTCGGCCGATGCTGCCACGTTCGCCAAATCGAACGGCGGTCGAACAAAACAAAGACGTTCGCCAAGCGTTTCTAAAGTGTTCATTGCCTGGTCGATGCGGTCGGCGTGTTCGCTTCCTATAGTTCGATAGCGTATCAGCCGACAATCGACGCCAGACAACCGGGATAGTTGCCGATCTAACAATACCTCCGGCGGCATCTCGATATTGCAAACGCAAGCCCGTAGCGTCGGTGTCAGTCGCAACGCATCAACCACGCATTGCATCGTGAACGCCGTCTTACCGGCTCCCGGCGCTCCGCCGATCAGCGTCACCAGCTTCGGGCCGATTTCGATTCGAGCGAGTTCACCAGTTCCAACTGGATAGAACGTCGGTGGCGTTCCGGTCAGAACATCGTCGCGCCAGCCGTCGAACACATCGGCGGCCGTTTGGTAGTTTGCGTTTGCCACTGGGTGAAATCCTTGGTAACTTGGAAGTATGAGCTACGAAACGCTAAAGGAACTGCTTGATCGACGGCCATTCGAGCCGTTTGAAATTCGTCTCTCCAACGGCGAGAAGTACGAGGTACGCCACCCGGAAATGGCGCTGCTGTTGAAGTCTCGCATCATCATCGGCGATGCGGAAAACGATCGCATGACGATTTGCGGATTGATCCACATCAACAGCATCGAAACCTTGCAAACGGCGTAACTCATCGACGCCCCCGGTTAATTCCGCATTCGATCTGCCGGCGAACATCGCTCGGCGATAGCCTCGAATCCAAAGCCGCATCGCTCAGCAAGGCTTCCGCCAACGCCAACGAACAACCACACTCGCCGAGATTCGCGGCGGCCGAAAACAACAGCCGGTGCCGATCCCCAGCGGTTGCACCATCGCGGATAAAGTCGAGCGTCGAACGGTTCAACGTCGTCGCGCCGTTCAAGTCGAGCCGACGTTGTTTGTTCGCTTCGGCTCGGTTGCCAACTTGCTCGGTCGCTTGTCGCCAATCAGCTACAGCTTGCGAGTTCAGCGGCGGCGCGGTCGGAATATCGAATGGTGCCGGTTCAGTGGCGAGCGTCTTGATTGCCGACGTCGATAAGTGCAACAGTTCATTGAACGTCAGCCGGCGCTTGTGAAGCCCCGTCTTGGCGTGTCGGCTGTTCGGCGAACGGAACGCCCGCACCTTGTCATAAACGCCGGTGTCAATCGCGACGCCAGCTTGTTCGCCAATCGACTCGGCAAATCGTCGAGCCACTTGGTTGAACGTCGCTGATGGCTCCGGCCCCCATAACGAAGTCGGCAACCCAACGTGAAACCCTTTCGAGCCACTGTAGAACGTCAACAGTTCATCGCCGTCGAGCTTGAACCGTTCGCACAACACCGCACACAATCGCCGAGCGTCGCTTGTCGCGGCTTCAAGGTCGTGTTCGCGGTCGATGTCCCACCACAACCACAACGCGAAGCATTCGGCGTTATAGCCTTTCGTCGAGCCGGTTCGTTCCAAGTGTTGACGGAACGCCGCGCCGAACGTGAACGCCGAAAGATAACTTTCGTTGTTCACGTCGGCGCGGTCGTCACACTGGCAATAGGCGTCGAATGCGCCTTGCCAGTCGATCAGCCGGCGCTCGTTGCGACAATCGCCAACGATGCGAAAACCGTAAGCGGTCACGGTCCCACCTCGTTGCCGTTGGCGTCGTCGCTGGCGTCGGCCGCATCGTCAGCCGGTGCAAACTCGTCTTGTTCCGGTTCGTCGAGTCCGATCACGTCGAACCTTCGAACGCGGTTGTACTCCGCGCCGTCATCGTCACGACGCAACGCCAATTTGCACTTACAGCGAATGAATCGCGGCAACGGTTTTTCGAGTTGCGATAGTTCCGCAACGCCAAGCTTGCCAAGATCGCGCTTGGCTTGTGGCAATGCGGCCGGCGTCAACCAAACATCGTGCCAGAAGTGACGCCCGCTATGCTCGCCTTCGATCACCTTGAAGGTCAGTTTGTAGCCCGGCGTCCCTTTGCTTCGGCTTTGCTCTAAGTCGCCGTCGATGATATGCGCGACGTACTCGCCAGCAGGCAACGGCCCGAACTCATCGGCCGCTTCGGTTTCGTTCCAAGCTCGCCGTATGCGTTCGCCGTCGCCATTGTTTAGAATGTCACTGAGCTTTCCCATGTTCTTGCTCTCCAGCGAATAGGGTGAGTTGCTTCGGCTCGGCGGCTGCAACCGTCGAGCTTTTTTCGTCGATTTTGACGCGGCCCAGCAGCGTCATTTTTTGCCGGCGTCTCTCCTTTTCGTCGTCGGGCATCGGTTCCAGTCGATCGAGATGCTCCCGCAGCCAGGTTACGGCAGCCTCACGTCCGGCTAACTTCCACGTCCGCAGAATGCCGGCGTGCCGTTCCGGCCTGGTGGATGTGGCGATACCGACGGGCCGAATGATGCCTATCCGAGACAATCTGCGGATCGCAGCGCCAATCAGCCGCGCGTCGACTTCAGGGGGTAGGTCAACCATTGATCGAATATCGTCGGCTGTAATGGTGCCAGTCGTTGCCAGCAGCATAGTTACAGCAGCTCGCTGGCAGCGCGTCAGATAGATCGATCGGCGGGCCTCCAACAATACCATCGCCTCGTCGCGTCGATCGCTCCCGGTTCGTGGCAGTGTCATCGGTTCACCCTCCTGCAATCGGGGCAACCGGCTTCGAGCCAATCGAGAACGCCCGTCATCGGATCGCCGGTGCGCGCCGGCCATCTCGTCAGAGAGCCAAGTTTGACATTTTTAGGGCAGCGCCGCGCATCGTTAAGTCTGTAGATGTGTCGCGCAGAACAATTGGCCAACTCGGCGAACTCCTTAACGGAAAGCAACTTCATCGTTTGATACTCCAAATCAGAAAACCTTGAGGCGAATCGAATCGCCACGTCAGACGGCGGCATGCTCACCTGACGGGTGGAGTATCAATGACCATGAATTCTTGCATGTGAAAAAGTAAGTAGAACGATGAACTGCCAGAGTCAAACCCAGGCAATTTGTGACGGAAATGGCTGGCCGGTGAGAAGTAGAGCGGAAGTAGGAATCTACTTTCCGCGTTGCTTTTTACTCCGTACTGCCGCAGTCCGAAACGCGATTTCACTTTTCGGCGCGGTTTCGATCGAGTCACGATCGGCGGAGTCCCATTCCTTCAGGGCCTCGAGGTGCGTTACCCAGTCGGCGAGACTAACCAATAGCCGATTCGCTCTCGGCTTGCCGTCTATGCCACGCGGGCGATCCGTCCGAATCGACGGATGCGATCTAAGAAATTTGACGAGCCTCCGTTGATCTAGGACAATTCCCGCCGGCGTGTGCTTGGTCCTGATTTCAGTTGCCGTCACATAGTCTCGCAAGCCCGCCGGCGGTGACGCTGGCTCGAGGTGCCGCCTTGATTCATCGCTTAACGTCGCTTGAGCGACGTCTAAATTGAATTTGGAGAAGTCTCGCAGCGTTTTCCGTATCGCAGTCCAGTGATCTCGCACGTCAGCCCATTCGAGTACGCGCTTCAACTCAGGACCAGTTGGCTTCACTTCTCGCATTTCACACACGAGACTCTGCTTCACGGCGACAAGGATTCTTTCGGTGAGATTGACGCTCGCTTCGAACATGCTAGTACCAGCTGTAGTGCTTAGTGCGCAAGGAGCAGCCTTTCCTTTAAGTTGTTTCGCAGCCTCTCGCACACCCTGCCCGTACTCGTCCAGCTCCGCAGCAAGGCAGGATAGATGCCTCGCCGCCATGCCAGGATCACCTTCAGGATCGTCATCTACTCCCGGACGGTGGAACATACCGTGTGCGCAGGCAATTACAGCCCAGGCGTGGAACAGCAGACTTAGCGCAGCTCGTTCCGGTTCCGGCAAATCCGGTTCAGACAGTGGCAATGACATGACACGTACCTTTGTGCCGGGCCGGCACCGGCGGGGAGTGGTAAAGGTACGTCGGACCCACGTCCACCGCTCGGGCCGCTTGATCGCTCGCTGGCCGGCGTGACGATCGACCCGGAATCATCAATTATCTGCGAACAGTCCGACGTCGCAACTACCTAACGCGGTGTCAGTGATCGGTTTGCCGATGCAACTCACACCTGCGCTTTGCATACGAGAGAAGCGCTGCCTATTGCTCTTCGTGGTCAGAGTCGTCGTCGAATTCGTCATCGGTCGGCAACTTCGCAATCTGATTTCCGGAAGCGTCGAGTATAAGTATCTGTTGCGTGTCCATTTGACCGTAGTTGGTGATCTCGACCTTGCTTTGCCCAAGTCCGCGAAGGGTGAGCGATGTTATGCTCTGCGCCCCAGCTTTCTCGCTTGTCGCTACCCACGATTCAATGGTGCAGACATCCTGCCCATCAGGACCAAACATATCTATCCTGGGGCAATCGTCTTCTTCGTTAAATAACAGCCCGATGCGAGGTTTTCCTGAACCATCGCAGAGAATTGCATGCGTCGTTCCAAATGATAACCGCCGTGTTCCTAATTCATCAAATAGTTCGAGCCGCGGTTCACCGTCTTGAAGAGTGACTGCGGCTCGGACGTGCCCGTCTTTATCCTTTAGCAAGAACTTGTCGCCACACACAGTATCTTCAGTCTCTTCAAAGTGGTTGTGCGGTCTTCGCGGTTCGCCGTTGTTTCTAAAAAAATCAAGGGGCCGCGCCATCTATTGCTCTCCTCTGTAAGTTCAATCTGCGATTACGCCAATACTATCGGGCATGGTGATCGCTCGCAATCTGCGGGTCGGCGTGTTCAGGTCGAACGGAACAACAGCCACGTACCTTTGGGCCGGGCCGGCACCGGTGCCGCGTGGGAGAGGTACGTCGGACCCAAGTCCACCGCTCGGGCCGCTTTGATCTGCGTACCGTCCAACGCCGCAACTACCCCGACCCGTAACGGAAGCGATATATTATCGGAGTTAGATTTGCCGTCGTGCCTGACAAACCGAGTGACTCGGCACCAACATCCGCAGCATAAACGATAGGAGACTCGTCATGCGTCACCAACTGATTCGCCTTCAGATACTGACACTCATCGTTCTCCACGCCGTTGCGGCTGCTGCCGAGCCGCCAAAAACGCTCAAGGTCGAACCGCTTGAGACCGCCTATACGGATCTCATTGCAACCGACGAACAACTCGCCGAATCAATGCGGATGACAGAGGTCCAAAAACTCGCCATGCAATTGGAAAAACTCCAAGCGGCTGCCAAAGAGTGCCGGAATAAAACTTACAGCGTTCGACTGCGAGTATCGGCCGTCACCCAGCCGTTAGGCCCACAACGCTTGCTGGTCCACGGACAATACGTTGATCCAATTGAAATAAAGCTGTTCGGCAAGGATGCCACTGTAGGCATCTGGACCAAGGATCAAAGGACCGCCGCGAAGCTCAGTATCGGCGACAACATCGCGTTGCGAGGAAAGATCTTCTATGGGGTGGAATACTTTGACCGTGATGTCGATCGAATCAAAGACGAGTGGAAAGAACGGAACCTGAACATTAGCGTGGCATGCCTCCACGGCTATTTGACCGGTTGGATACGCGGAGCAAGCATCTACATGGTGAACCCGCAGATCGTACCCATTCAGTCCGATTCAGTCGAAGGACAAGAGTAACAACTCAGCATCGCGTTGCCCTCGATCAAGGCTGGGATAAAATACCAAATGGCAGACTTCTATTACCGCATGGGTGAGTCAGTCGTCGGACCACTGACAGGGATAGAGTTGCGAGAAGCGGCTTTCGCGGGAAGCCTCGGTACCGACACGCTAGTTGCAACGAGCCACGAGGGCCCCTGGGTTCCCGCGCGGCGCGTCAAAGGACTGTATGGCCAAGATGGCAGACCGCTCCCACATCCGCCTGACGCACTGCGAATTCTCGAAAGAGCAAATGTACTGGCGGTCAATCTACTGCCACCGCCACCGTTAGCAGACGATGTGGACGAACCACCTCAGCCGGAACCACAAGCTGTACCGCCTCCATTGCCGACTCCGCCGTTTCAACTCACGCCGCCGCAGCAGCCGGCCCACCAGACGAGTACACCACAACCCGCGCCGCGAAACTTTCGGAAAGCACGAACGCGAAGGAAATTTGATCTGTCGCGGCTTAGTTGGCCGATGCGAGCCATTGCAATTCTCACAGTGATCTGGGCGCTGCTCGAGGCGGCTGTATCGGTTGCCTATCTGTGGATGGCAGTTCGTATCGTTGCGGCGGGTGTTCAAGTTCCGATCGTCATGCTGTTCGGAGCATGGTTGTTTTGGACGCTGGTGATCACACTTCCCTATGCGATCGTCGCGTTCGTGCTGTTTGTCGTGGAGCAAGTTCGGAGAAAGTCCAGATGAACAGCGAATGGCAGCAGAAAGGCTCGCTTGAATTTCGCAGACTGGCCTTGCAGATTGAGCGGGGTTCGATGCCTACATGATTGGCTGCAAGCTCAGACGCGGTCAGTCGGTAGGAGAGTGGGAGGTCTTTTGATCAATCTCGCTTCGTGAGCCCGCTTTTCCGACCGTTCCAGCGACCGACCACCGTGTCAAGTTAGTCGTCGAATCGGCTCCGCTCATTCGTAGCGCCGGGTATCGGAGTGCTGCCATGCCCTGCACCGCTTCGTCGGGCAATTCGCGTGCTATCTCTAGGTGAGTGCGTAGTTCGCCGGATTGTACCCGCATTCCAACCGCGCGGCAGACCGCTCTGACTTCGGCGATTCGATCGTCATTCAAATCACCGAGCCACTCTGCGGGAAATTCTTCGAGCCGCTCGATCCACCGAAGTCTATCAGCGTCGGGCGTGCATTCCATTGTTAGCTGGCCGGTAGCCGCTTCCAGTTTTGTGAGTCTGCGCAACAAGCTCATCATGTACCCTTTCCAGTTCGGTCATTCTTTGCGACAACTCGACACCTTGTCGCAGTCGCTCGCAGTTCTCCAGTATCGTGCGACAGGCACCCAGCCGGATTGAATCTGACTCTGACTTGAGCAACTTGCTCAAAGTCGCGGTTGCCTGGGTTGCTGCCTTCGCCAGTTGCCCCGTTGCCTCGGAAATCATTTCAGCCCGTGCCGCGTCGATCCGTCGGCGATACTCCCGGTCGTTCAGCCTTCGATGTGCCGTTCGTTCACTGACTTTGGCCCGCTTGGCAGCCTGCCGCACGGACGCGCCGGACGCCAAAGCGACGATCAATTCGGCGTCGCCTTTTCGTCTGCCATTCTGTGCCATTGTGTGCCAACTTCTCCAGGTGCCGGTTCCCGGTAAGCCGGGGTGATCGTCTCGCAGCTGCCATCATACGACATCCAACCGGAGTTAGGAAAACGTTTGAATCTTGCGGAGTGCCTCGACTGCCGCTTGGCGGACGAGTTTTGACCTGTCGCAATGTAACGATTCTAGCCTTGAAACCGCTTCACCTGCATCGAGACCAATACTGCCAAGTGCCCGCGCTGCTGTTGCCCTAGTCGCCGCGTACCGGTCAGTAAGCAATTGGCATAGACGCGGAACAGAAGCGTTCCCCAGCAACACAATGGCTCCACAAACAATGTCACGCATCGGTTCGTCCAATTTGGACTTCAGGCATGTCAGCATTTGGCACAATGCGCCAACTGGGAGCTGCGTAAGGTCGGTAGAAACGACGGGCCGTTGAGATGAACTGATCGACGCCAGCGCGTAGGATATCGAGATTTGCGTTTCATTGTCGAGCGATCCGTCACCAAGCAGAGCAATGAGCTTCGGTCTCGCGTCGCTGGCATCAAGCCCCATTCTGAGCAGTGCATTGATGGCGTCCAGCCGCTTGTGTGGGTCGTCCAGCGCCTGACAGAGGAGCGGCACGTCCGCGGGAACATATTCGCATTCGTTTTCAAATTCGACTTCGTATAACCACCGATCGGGATTACCTGGGTGGTCGCGGTAGTCGTCATCGTTCCACATCGAATGGCGTCCTCCCCAGCCGAGCAACTCGCAATTGTTATCTGTCCACGGATCGAACGGCGGGGCCTGAGCCCATTCTGGTTTTGCTGGCGGGTTCCCTGTCGCATACCAAAGCTGGGCTTCATGCGCGCCGCACTGCGCCGCTTGGCGAGTCGTCATGACAGTCGCTCCACAACGACAAGGCCGAAGCCCCTTGCGCCGAGCCTCAAACCACGGTGCAAATAGCGGATCGTCGCAACGAAAGACCGACGTTCCGTTCAATCCAAGCTTGCCCAGCGCTTCGTGTTCGTCGCTCGTTCGCCCATCGCCCGTTGGCGACCATCGAAAATATGGGAAAACGGTCCCGACGATCGAATCTTGCATCAGTTGAGCGCCGGCCTGTCCGCTCGTCCATTGCTTTTCGCTGTACGCACGCGACCGCGGAGCCATCAGTTCTGGCTCGGCTGATTGCAACTCAGTCGGGACTTCAATCGCCAAGCCACACGACGGGCACTTGTATCGCCGTCCTTCATTACGGTCGGGCGCGCGTAGCTTCTGACCACAGTGACAACAGGCAAACACTCGGGGCATGGCCGATCCCAGATAAAAGGCTCGTGGGAGGTCGATTCCGAAAACGGTATCTACCGTTTTGCGCTCGCGCGTCCTCAACATGTTACCGCGTTTGCCTGCGAAAAACTGCAATGAGTTGCGACACCCCGAATTGCTGCTGCAGTGTGCTTAAACCCGGAGAAAAACTGGTGAATCAGCGAGATTTTTAGATCGTTGACATCGTGGAGGTTACCGGTTCGAATTCCGTACCGCGCACTTGGAGGCTTGGGGAACGCATCGGTCCATGTTGATCCGTCCCCTGTCCGGAGGCGGCGTTAGTTCAGTCTCGGCGAAAGATGTCGATCAATCACCGTTCAACAGATCAGCCAACCGCTGGCATTCATCGACCGTCAGCCGGCCCCGCAGATCGGCCGCAATTCGCTCTAAATTGTCGCCAACCGCACCCCCTGTTGCGCCCCACTTTCCCAGAAGTGCGGTTTTTCCTTGGGAATTTGCCGATAGTTCAGACCCCGTTGGGGTCACTCTGTCTTTGCAGGAAACGTTTGGAAACACTGCACTTGCTGACGTAACTCCAATCGTGGGGCGCACTTTTGTCACTTGCTGACCATCACCGCCGGACACTGACAGCGCCCCCTGTTGCGCCCCCTAAAATCGCCTCTTGAGTGTTCGCTTGCGCGAAGTGGCCACTGCCGCCGCACGCTTGGTCGTTTCGTCGATTCCTTTGATGCCCTGTTGCGTGAACTTGATCGTGGTTCCGCAGAAACGCAAAGAGACCCTCGCCACAAAAAGATGACGAGGGCCTCACGACTCATCGAGAGAATCGAGCTGCCGTCACTACAAATCAAAATCACAACCGGCTCGTTCTAGCGATCATCCGAAACGGTTTGCCGATATACCGCCGACATGTCGCTATTCCCTGCCGCATGTCCCATGATGCTCTGAACCGCTGCCAGGTCGTTTGCACCTTCACCGATCGTTTGGAACGTCCGGTGCAGATTGTAGAACGTCCGACCTTCAGCACCTGCACTACTGGCGACTCGTGCAAACTCCGTCTTCGACCTTGCCGAAGTAGTGGCGTTTGCCCCTGACCTTCTTGGCCCAACGCCCTGTTGAATGCGGGAAGAGCGGAAAGTCAGGACGGGGGCTTCTGGAATTTGCTCGGCTTCAAGCTTCTGCTAGACTTGGCCATGATGTCACCTTGGGCTTGGAGGTTTAGGCGGTGTCACTTTTTGACTTCAAAAAGCCTCGCGCATGTCAAACTGCCGAGAATCGAGAGGAAGCCAAACAAGAATACGCTCAAAACACTGGAAAAACTTAATCGGATGGGTGGCCGAGTGGTCGAAGGCGGCAGTCTTGAAAACTGCTGTACTCGTAAGGGTACCCTGGGTTCGAATCCCAGCCCATCCGCATCGAGGCCGCTTGGGATTTTCCTAAGCGGCCTTCATTTCTTTAGTTACGGAGAGTCACTGCTGTCTAGCCCTTGAAATGCGGTCTATTAACCGTCTAATAACGGTCTAATACTTCCATCTGTGCTAGCCCGGCGACTTTTGACAACCGGAATGAGGGAGCAATAGACTGGATGATAGTCCTCCAATAGAGCGATCACTTGAGAGAGAAGAACGAAATGGAAGTCGCAAGCGTGGACGAATGAGCCACGTGGAAATTGATCTTTGACAATTTGGTTAGAAATGTCGGTGTCGCGTTGTGGAGAGCGCGCACTTCGAGCACGGATGCTCGAAATGTGACGCGTTGACTGACGCTATGCAGCGCGCGGCAACGTCACGATCGGCAAGTGCTTGCGACCTTCATGGAAGTCGACTTGCAATGTGAACATATCGCCGGGTTGACCAGCAACCAGCGTCTGCGGTTTGGCACAAGGGGAACCACGTGGCCAATGCTTGCGTGGTTCGATACGTGGCTGTCCGTTCGCTGGAACTCGCTCGTAATAAACTTCGTTCGGTGTTTTGTGTTCGAGTGTCATGTGCGGACGATGTTCGTTGTACCAATCACGAAAGAGAATCAATTCACGACGAAACGCCTCGCGCTGAAACGGCACGATGATTCTCCGAGTGCCTTCGTCTTTCAGTGTTTTGATAAACCGTTCAATAACCGCGATGCTGCCGTGTTGACCGATCGCTCCATAACGTGGTTTGATTCCACGCCGCTGGCACCAACGCTTGAACCCATCGTTCCAGAACTGGACGCCCTTGTCGCAGATCAAATACTTCGGCGTGGCATCGGCATTGTGAATGGTACGACCAAGAAAAGCTCGAACTGCTTCGCTGGTCGGTTGCTTCGTGAACACGGTCACGCCCATGCAGCGTCGCGAATGATGATCCAGTACCACGGCAACCCACCAACAGAATGGCCACCATTGCGGCAACGCAAACGGCAACCAAGTTGTCCAGAATCCGCTTAACATTGGCACGACAGTGAGATCAACATGCCAAACATGATTGCGATACTTGGCGGTGACAACACGTTCCGTCTTAGCAACGCTCGACTCGGACGAAGGCTCAACATCCGTGTCGGTGCTGGAGTCGTCCCTCTGTTCGGTATTGCCTGGATCGGTTACCGGATCTTCTTGGAGGATTCGTCCAACGGTCGTCTTACCAAGATGCAAGCCCGCACGGCACAGTGTCTCGGCAATTT
>CAUJKL010000592.1 GCA_963204995.1 Planctomycetota bacterium
TGCCGACTGTGCGTCAGTGCGAGTGTGTGGCGATCGTATGCCGCGAAGCGGCTAAACACCGTAGCCTGGGGCAAGCCGCGACGAGCGACAGCGAGTCGGGGCGCCGCCCCAGGTATGGCAACACCCCACGCGCGGCGACACCGGGACGCCGACACCCCCGCCCACCATAAAATCATCAATATCCCACACCGACGCCCGTCCCGCCGCGTTGCGGCGGGACGGGCGGCGCGCGCTGGCGCTGGTCGGCTCCGCGACCCAGGGCGGCAGGCAACGCTCGCAAGACTCGCGTTGCCTTTGACCTAGGCTACGGTCGGTAAGGCCTTCGGCCTAAAGAGATCCAGTCATCTCGCGTTCCGGGGTGATTGGTGTCGTTCTATCCGACCGAGGTAACATCAAGGCGTTGTCCAACAATGGCAATTGCACCGTCTAGTCGCGATGCTAGAATGGTAGGGTGGAGAATCAAACATGACCGTTGAGCAAACAATTAATGACATTTCTGCCCTGCCACCGAACGACCAACTTCGTATTGTGCAAGCGATCTGGGACCGGCTGGCGGACGGGGTTGGCACTGAGTTGAGCGAATCGCAGCGTGCCGAACTGGACCGTCGCTGGGCCGAATACAGGGCAGATCCATCGACCGCGCTCAGCGAGGAAGAGTTTCGAGAACGCATCCGTGTGGCGCGTGGTCGATGAAGGCACGTCTAACGGCCCACACCGAAGCTGATTTGCTGCGTGGCATCGATTGGTTCGATCGCATTTCAACTGGTCTCGGCGAAATGTTCGAGGCAGAATTTTATCGTGCCTTGGAACGGGTCAAGGCAAATCCGGAGTTATTCGCCGCTGACCATACGGGCTACCGCCCTTGCCGGCTCAAACGATTTACCGGCGTTTTGTATTTCCGTATCGACGAACCGTTCGTTGTGGTTGTCGGGCTTTTCACCAGTGGCGAAGATGAGAGCGACCTTCAGAATCGCGGATAACCAGTAAGAATTTGACTTCGCGAGTCTTCGAGCCGAAGTTCAAATTCTCTGTTCAGGAAGCCCGGGTGGATGGAGTTAGATGCCCACAGGTTTGGGATGTGTGGCCTGACGTAGGCGATGTGGAGCGCTCGCGTTGCTTTTGCCCCATGCTACGGTGGAGCGCGACAACCGATGTTGTAAAAAGTGACCTATTGTTCCATGTTGTCTATTCCCGAGCCTGTTTCCCGCTAAGGGGGGGACGCTCGCGGTAGAGGCGTCTCAGCTTGGGGGAATTCCTTGTTTTTGCGGGGATTTTCCACATGGACGGCACTACGTACTTGGGTCATCGGTTGGTTTCTGATCAACACGCGCCGGACCGTTCGGCGGACTCTTTGCTAGCAGCGGCCTATCGGTCGCTGTTAGCGGAAAAACGGCCCCCGACGGTCCCGCGGGATAGTGTACACGATTCCGTACCGAGGCCCGTTTCTCACGTTCTTCAGGAGTCTCATGTATGAACGGATTCAAAAGGGTAGCGCTCTACGCGCGTGTCAGTTCCCAAAAGCAAGCTCAGGAGAAAACCATCGCATCGCAATGCGACGAGATTCGCCGGCGGATTCGTGATGATGGTTACCAGCTCATCGAAGCGAATGTCTTCTGTGACGAAGGTTATACAGGTTCTGAGTTGCTGCGGCCAGCTCTGGAGCGGCTGCGTGATGCCATAGCATCGTCGTTGCTGGATCGAGTGTACATTCATTCGCCAGATCGCCTGGTTCGCAAATCGGCTCACCAGGTCTTGCTATTGGAGGAGTTTCGCAAGTACGATTGTGAGATTGTTTTTCTCAATCAACCGGATATCGGCGATAGTGCTGAGGCAAACTTGCTGATTCAGATGCAAGGGATCATTGCCGAATATGAACGTGAAAAGATCATGGAACGCATGCGTCGGGGTCGGCGTTATGCAGCCTCGACGGGGCAGGTCGGTGTATTAGGGCGTGCTCCGTATGGGTATCGTTATGTCACCAAGGTATCAGGAGGTGGAAAAGCACATTGGGAAGTGGACGCAGTCGAAAGCGAGCATGTTCGCTGGATGTTTGAGTGGGTGGATCAACACGGAATGACCCTGGCTGCGATACAGCGTGAACTGGCAGCACGAGGCATCTTCAGCAGGAAAGGACACGCAGTATGGGATTGCGCCACCATCCGTGGGATTTTGACCAACACCGCGTATTACGGCACTGCCTATTATGGAAAAACCCGTTTGGAAGCGAGAAAGCCGGGGAAACGGCCGAAGCGAGGGGATCCGTCCGTCCCTCGCCAAGCGAAGGTGGCGGTGAATACGGAGCGGTCCGAACAGTATCCGATTTCGGTTCCCGCCATTATCGACGAATCTTTGTTTCATCGCGTGAGAGTCCGCATGGAAGAAAATCAAAGGCGACAACGTGAACACCAAGCTGGAGCGCGCTACTTGCTTTCCGGCCTCGTGGTGTGTGGTGAATGCGGTTCCGCATACTGCGCACAGAAATATGGCACCAACTATCTATACTATCGCTGTATCGGTGCGGACAAATATCGGCAAAAGAACCGCACAGCAATCTGCACGAATACGGCGGTACCGGGAGTCGAACTAGAGAACCTGGTATGGTCGGAATTATGCATGCTGCTCACCGATCCCAGCCGATTGCGTTCAGAGTTAACTCGACGTCAGGCGGAGCGGCAGACGCCTACGAAGGAATTGCAACAACGTGAGCAACAAGTCACGAGATGGCGTACTGCCATTGATCGTCTCATCGATGCCTACACGAATCAACACATCGATCGTGATGAATTCGAGAAACGTATCGGCACTCTGCGTGAACGTCTTCAACGCGAGGAGTCAGCCTTGGCGAGTTTACGTGGTGAAATGGAGGACGACATCGACATGGATGTGGTAGAGCGTGCTCTGTCGCAGTTGACTGACGATGTTCGATCCAAACTGGCAACGGCCGATTTTGAGCTGAAACGGCAGTTACTCAAACTGCTTATCAAACGCATAGAAATCCGCGCCGCTGAGGTGCAGATAGTGTACAAGGTACCTCCCCGCCCTTTTGTGACAAGCCCCGCTAACGGGGCAATTTTACAACATTGGTTGTCTTGTTGGATAAGGCCTTCGGCCTAAGGAACACGCCCGCAGCGATTCAGATTACGCCTTAAAGAACGCACCCTCACCGAGAAAGCAGCCAAGAGTCTGGCACACGTCTGCTTCGGTCGAAGTCGTAATGTTCGAGGCCAGAACGATCGAGTTCAACTCAGCGGCGGTTTGCACGATCGAGTCGATCTGGTCTTGCCTGGCCGATGACTCGTCGATGTTCTCTACGAGAGAGGAAGCGAGTTTGATAAAGTCGATGCTCAACTCCCCGGTTTGCTGGAGTTCTTCGGCAGTGCCAGCGAAATCCGTATAGGCGACGCGGAGTTTCAGGGAATGAATGAAGTGGACAATGTCTTCGAACTCGGCCATTTCGCGAGCCGCTTGGAACGGGATGCCAATGACAAGGAACTCAGGCCTTTCGGTGATGTCCACCAGTCGGCAAAACTGCCATATCAAGTCACGGTATTCGAGTTCCATGGCTTGAAAACTCAAGAACAGCAATCCCTTTCGATTTTCTTCCTTGAAATCTTCGGTCGCGGCCAGCCGTAGCATGTGGTGGGTGTCGCGTGTGAGTGGGCAATCGATATCGAGCACCACCCGTAAATCAGGAGAATTCGCGCCCAGCAGATTATCGTCCCACCCTAAGTAATCTTGGCCTACGATCACTTGATCGTGGAGCCGTACGATCGGTAAGAACTGATTCGAAAAAGCTCGATGGACAATGATCTCGTGCATCTGGCGAACACGATTGACCACGTCGGTCACGTGTAACATGCGATCGTCGGTACCTGCGATGTCGCCGCGCAAGGTGTTGCCATCCGGCATACGAAAACGAAAGGTTGTATCTGCGAATGTCACTTCGTCGCCGTCGCGTAGCACCGCGTCTTCGATTTTCGCGCCATTGACAAACGTGCCGTTCCGGCTCCCGTTATCGCGGATGCGAAGTTCCTGCCCAACGCGCACAACGCGCGCCTGCACGCGCGAGACTTGCCGCGAAGCAAGAATCATGTCGGTTGTCTTGCTGCGTCCTACCGAAAACGGAAGAGACGAGAGCGCGATGCGAGTCGGTTTGTCGGTATGGGGCAACTGCAGTTCGAACCAGGGTACCGGATCAGCCGGGCTCGCCACGATCACTTCTTCGTTTAACATGAGTTACCTACTGTTTCGGGCATGCTGCTCGCAAGGCACGCGATGGTCCATGCCACCGCTAGCTGGTCATAAAACTTACTTCGTACTCGAGCGACAATTGCCGCGCCCGCCGTCCCCA
>CAUJKL010000593.1 GCA_963204995.1 Planctomycetota bacterium
TATTCATCAGGTCGTAGACATCGGTGCGTGGCTTGAGGCCCTCGGGTCCAAGATCAATGGTCGCGGTGATTTGCCGATCCAGGTTGTCGTAAGTATACACGGTCGCGTTGCCAACGGGATCGCACACAGTCTTCTTCCAGCATTCATGCTGCTCTTCGCGACGCGGCGGCACAAATTTTACGCAGTACCAAACGGTCAAAGATCGTTTGTGCGATATTCGATGCTTGTTGACTTGCCATCATCGCGGGTAACGTCGCGCAGATCCCCTGCACTGGGACGAAATATCGTTCTAAAGGCCGCAACTCCAGTTATGCTCAACGATGCGGCAAGGACACCTGCTGGAAAGTACAACACGCTAATCCAAACGGGCAGTACCGTAAATTCGATCACAAATCCTTCTTCAAAGTACGCGATGCCCGTGTCGGTCCTCCAGCTATCCAAAGCAAGAATCCTTATCGCACCAGTTAAGTAGTATCGCAGCAGTCCGGACATCGCAATCGTCCAGGCGATTAGGATTGAATACTTACTGGCGGAACGAACGCTCGTACGCCCCCGTGTAAGGCTCAATGCCAATGCGCTGGCTGCAATCACCACTCGTGGGTAACTCGGAAACTCGCCCTCAGGGTAGACAAAGGCGGCCCATGCGAATATGGCAACTCGTAGGCAAACGGTAAAGGCTTTTGGCATTTTGCTCACTTCTGTTTACCCCCATTGCATTCACAATCAACTTCGTCTTGTTTCTTGGGACGCTGCCCTTCGTGTGGGAGAAAGTTGTCTGAACTTCCCGTGAACGCATTCTGTGGTCCCGGCGTCAGTGGAATGACATGCTCCACCGGCTTATTTGGCGGCCCGAAACCGTATATATCACCGTAAGGACTGTACGACTCCCAATCCGGTTCGTTCGTCGTGTAGACAACCGCGATACTTCCATCGGGGCGAATCACTGTCGTCTTCTTGTTTGCCCATGTGCTGATATCTTCCTTCTTATTGGCATACCGCTGAGGGATCTTCGTCCATTGCCCATTCGTGTACGCAAAATCTGCGTCCATTGCCCAGGGCGTTGTTTCGCCCGGTCGAAGGATAATGTCCACTTCTCGGTGCTCGAGAATCCAGCGACAATTGCGAGAAAGCACCCACACGAACGCATCGCCATTGATGACCACCGGTTGATTTGAATTATTAGTGATCTGACCACCTAATGGGCCCCACACACGCAACCCCGATGGGTCGGATAGTCGTAATGCATGGTTATTCACATACCGATACAAGTTGCCGTCAAACGCATCGAAACCAATCGGGTCTTCGCTCATCCATCGCCCGGTTACCGCGTCGTGCCAGCGATTAAGATTGTTCTGCAATCTTGTAGAGTCATCGAGGGGTCGACTCGTGTATCCGAACAACGATTCGATGGCTGCGTCGGTTTCGGCGGTTACGTTTCCAAAGCTGTCGTAGGTAATATGATTCGCAACTTCGCCGATCGAGTCGACGAGGTCGCGAACCGTGCCAAGTTGATCTGTGAGCGGCCAGAGAACTTCGTTGTTGGTCGATTCGTCAGCCAAGAACTCGTCAACAGAGTTACCCCACAGATAGCGATGCTCAATGACTTCAGAGTCATCGAATTGGAGAACGATCTGATTGCCATCGTAGACGAAGGTGGTCGTCTCGCCTGTCTGTGGGCCATCGCCGTCAGGATCAACTTCGCGACCGATCCAACGATTGCGGAGATCGTAGGTTTGTACCACTTGTTTCGTCGCTGGTCCTTGGTCACTGGCGCGCTCGATAACACGAACGAGACGATTGCGGTGGTCCCATTCGTATTCCGTGACGGCCCCAGTGGCGATCTCGGTGCGTTTGCTCCGGTTGCCTTCGGCATCGTACTCGTAGTTGTAAGTCCCGTCCGACTGGAGGCGGTTATTGAGACCAGTGGCATAGCCGGTGTTCGTGCGGTTGCCGTTTTCGTCGTAAGTGTAAGCTTCGTCGGTTTGGTAATCGTAATCGGCACCGGTAACCTGATCTCGGTCGTCGTAGGTGTACGTTGCAATTCCATCCGCGAGTGAATCGAAGCCTGTGATACGGTTGGCAACGTCAAACGTCCAGGAATAATCGGCCACGATCGACGTGCTGTTGCTGTGCGTCAAGTCAGTCAGGCGTCCCGTGAGGTCGAACACGTAGTCGCTCGTGGCGACAAGTTGTGTCGCTGCAAGGTCGGCATAGCGAGTCTTCGTCGCGTACTGGCTGGCGATGTCGTAGGTGAAGTCGACTCGTTTGTCGGCCACGGAGTGTCCCCCGACTGTGCCATGCTGCCGGATACTGCTCGTGCGGTACAGATTGTCGTAAACGTAGTCCGTTACGTAATCGCTTACCCCGCCGACTATGGCGGCCACTTGCAAGCGATTGTCGACGGCGTCGAATGCTTGGTTCATCACGATCGTATTCGTCAGCCCAGCCAGATCATGCGTGGTAGACGCGACTCGCCCCAAGTCGTCGTACCCGTAAGTATAGGACGCAGCGGGATCGGAAGCCGTTAGCATCTGGTCAACGGCATCGTAAGTAAACGTGAACTCACGCACATCGGAACCACCTTCTTCCCAGATTTCTCGTTCCAACCGATACAACGCGTCGTACTCGAACCGAATGACGCGATTGTTCCGATCGGTACGATGAATCAGATTGCCAACCGGATCGTACTGTATGAACCGCGTATCGCCCAACACGTTCGTTTCTTCAATCGGACGATTAAGGTCGTCGTAAACCCAAGTCGTTGTGTTGTTGACCGGGTCGGTCAAAGACACGCGATTTCCAACGGGATCATAGCCAAAGGTTGTCGTATCGTTGTTGGCATCGGTTCCGGATACCAGACGGTAGAGATCGTCATAGTCGTAGCTAGTCCGATGCCCCAGCGCGTCTTCCTCGAACAGCAAGTTATCAACGGCGTCGTAGCTGTAAACCATGAACGGTGACTCTTGCGGGCCAGCACCGTCCGGATCGGGATAGATTTCAAGCGTCACTCGATCCAGCCCGTCGTATTCATAACTCGTCACGCGATTCAGTGGATCGCTGATCGACGTCAATCGATTGCCGTCGTCGTAGGCGTAGGTCGTGAGGGGGCTCAGCAGCGGGCCGCTGCCGTCGGGATCGGCGTCGATGCGTTGGATCAAACGATCGCGATGGTCGTAGACGTTGGTTGTGACGTTCAGCAACGGATCGATCACTTGTAAGACGTTGCTGGCCTTGTCGTAGACGAACTGCGTGACCGGCGATTCCGCTTGGCCGGTCGTGACGCGCGACACCGGAGATTCGGCGGCGAAAGGATCGGCGGCCAGAGTCTGGATTAGATCTGCGGTCAAAGGGCTCGCATACAATCGCAGTAATGCGATCGCACCGCTCGATTCCTCGGTGCCGTCGTCCACAAACAGCGACAGAAGGTCGCCCACATTGTTGACCACGCCGAGCCGCGCGACGTCGACTGTCCCGAGCGCCAGTTGCCCGTCCACATAGCCCTGCATCGTGCCGCTGGCATCGCGAGTCAGGACAAGATGAACGTATTGGCCAGCCGGGATACTGCCGCCACTGGCCGCATGACTGTAGAACCGCAGCTGACCATCCGTCACGTACAACCCGTTATCCGATGACAGGCCCGAGAAATCCAGCACTCGCCTGTAACCAAACACGTTGTCGAAACGAAAGACCAGCTCGATCGCATACTGATCGGCGGGGATGAGGTCCGTCGTGCTCAACTGCAAGCCAGTGCCTTGTGCGAACTGGTAGACTTGGCGGTTGGCTCCCAGCACGTCCTCCGTGGCGAATTGGCCTGCCGCACCGAGCACGTCGAGCGTCGTGCCACCGGATTCTTCTGCCAGACTACCTTGTAACAAGTACTCGGCGACCGTCCCCTGCCGACGTAGCGGCCCGTCAGGGTCGGGTGCGATCGTCTTGATGAGACGATTCAATTCGTCGTACTCGTAAGCCATCGTGCGGCGGAGTTCATCCGACTGGTCGACGAGATTGTTGGCCCGATCGTACTGCCAGCGGCTCACGCCACCGAGTGCATCGGTACTCTGGATCAAGAGATTCCGAGCGCTGTATCGGTAAGTCGTGACCTCGCCGTTCTTGTCGGTACGACGGATGACATTATCATCGCGGTCATAAGCCAGTCGCTCGCGGAACCCGAGCGGATCGATAACTTCGACCAGACGATTGCGAGTGTCGTAGACGAACTCGGTCCGCCGTCCTAGCCGGTCCACAACGGAAAGCACGTTGTCCGAGTCGTCGTAGGTGAAACGCGTGACTTGCTGCAAAGCGTCGGTGCTCGCCGTGCGACGATCGAGTGCGTCGTACGTATAGGAAGTCGTGTTGCCCAACGCGTCGATCTGCTGTAGCAAGTTGCCTTGTGCGTCGTAGACCGATTCGGTGATCGGCGAGGTCAGGAGACCAGTCCCGAGCGCTGGGTTGGCAGGCCCGTCCGGATCGGGTTCCGTCACTTTCAGCAAACGATTCAAGGCATCGTATTCGTACTCGGTGCGATTGCCGTTTTCGTCCGTGTGTGCCGAACGGTTGCCGGCGGCGTCGTACTCGAACGTTTCCAGCGCCTCGTCGGACGTGCCCACGGCGGACGTGATGCTCGTCAAACGTTGGAACTGGTCGTACCCGTAAGCGGTGATGCGCCCGAGCGGATCGGTCATCGTGTCGATCAAGCCGGACGCCAGATACGTGTAACGTGTGACAACATCGTCGGTTTCGCCGCTCGGCAAGTCAGGTTGCCCGACGACTTGCGTGACGGACAGCAGGTTGCCGGTATTGGGATCGACCTCGTACAGCGTCTGGCGACCGAGCTGGTCGGTCATGCTCGTCCGTTGGTTGAAGGTCGCGTCATACGTGAAGACGGTCTTGTCGAGACCGCTGAAGTTCGCTTGGAACGGACTGTCGGACAATCGTTGGACTTGCCCGGGCGTGAGCGGATTGTCATACACGCGGATCAGGGCCGCTTTGCCCGGCGACACGAACCCGTTGTTATTCGTCTCGACAAAGAACGTGAACTGTTCGGTGGGCGAGGTCGTGAGGTACTGATCGGTGTCGAAAAAGCGAAATACTTCTTGGCCGTTGACATAGGCCACGAACTCGTCCGTGTCTTCGGCTCGTGTTACGACGACATGCACGTATTCTCCCGCGACGATCGTGCCGCCGCGAAGCGTGGGTGAAGGACTGAATGCCAGTTGCCCGTCGATGACTTCGAGCGGCAGGATGCCCGTGAAGCGGTGATTGAAGTGTATCAAGTCTTGACGGCCCTCCACGTCATCGAACTTAAAGACCATTTCGATCGCATAGCTGCCGGGAGAAATCAGGCCGGTAGTTGCCAGGCTCAATCCCTGTGCGGCCTCGAAAGCATAGACCTGACGTTGTTCGCCATAGACTTCGTCGTCCACGAACGGCCACGGATAGTCGGGGAAGTAATTGATCGTGCCCAACGCGACGCCACCGTGGCTCTCCGGCACGCCTCCCGACGTATCGAGGCCGCTGTCGAACAGATACTCCACCGTCGGTTCGCTCAACGTTTCGTCATCCGTGACCGACAGCAGGTTGCCGCGATCGTCATATTCATAGAGCGTGACGAAACCGCGTCCGCTGACGGAACGCACGATCTGGTTGTTCGCGCTGCGTTCATGCGAGGCAACAAGTCCTTCGTCATCGACGCGGAGGATCTCTTGAGCATCTTGATCGACGAGCGACGTGGACATGCGTCCGCTGCCGTCCACCCAGAGTGCGGCACCCAGCGTGTCCGGGCGTACGGTCGTGACGCTATCGACTTTATTGGTGGAGTAGATTCTTGCTGCCGCCCTCAAGCCCTCGCGCGCTGGCGGCGGAGAATCGTGGTTCGTGGTCAGCGAGTAGCGGATCACTTGCTGAGTTTGCAGCGGGGCGATCTGAAACGCAGTCCCATCGCGGCGCACGGTTTTGTTCACGCGTCCGAAGCTGTCGTAACCCACCTGCTCGCGATATGCGCGTTTTGTCAGCTCGGCGGTCAGCTTATGGTCTTGGTTATATTCGAATTGCCGGGACGTGTTATCGGGATCGCCGATGCGGATCAAATTGCCTGCGACATCGTAGTCGAGTTCCGTGGCTCGGCCAGCCGGATCGATAATCGAAATCACTTTCCCGCCCGCATAATTCAGGACCGTTGCCAGTCCGACCGGATCGATAATCCGACTCAGCCGATTCTGAGCATCGTATTCAAACCGAGTTTCATTCCCATTGCGATCGGTCGTCGTTTCGAGCTGTGCGACGCGCTGTGGTGTACCGCGACTGGACGGTGCGGCAAGGCTACGATAGCGGTCGACCGTCTGATCCTTGAAGGTTCGGCGATAGACCGAACCGCTCCCTTCATCCACGCGTTCGAGAGTGCTAAAGTCGCCGGGCGGCGAGGTGAAAGTTCCCGCTCCGCTGGCCGTGAACAGCAACTCGCTTCCATTGCCATCGATCATCAGAATCGAACCGTCCGGATTCAGCACCAATTCCGTCAGCCCATCGAGTCCCCAGCCGGCACCAAAGACGCTGTTGGTCGTATTCACGATTTCGACCGGCACGAGAGCGCTGTTACTGACACCGAACGCCTGGCCGTCAACGTATTGCACCAACCCGCTCTTGAGTTCGACGTTGTAATGTCCCGAGGGTGCCTGGCGCATATCGACTTGCAGCGCCGCCTCGAAGTTGCCATCTGCCGGAATCGACCAATAGTGTTGAAACGACGGTGCTGTCGACGATCCGCCGACCGGTGCGATTTCAACGGCTTGATCGAAACTTCCGCCGACGGGCCGCCAAGAGACGGAAGCGCCGAGCCGCCGGTTGGCTGCCGACTGGACATTGGAGTACCCAAACTGAACAATCGGCTGTGGCGTGACGCGATTCGAGTCGTACGTCAACTGCCAGCTTCTCGTCTGGCCCTGCGATTGATAGCCGACCAGTTCGTGATACTCGATATAGGAGCCGGAATGTAGTTCGACGCGCGAGGCGACTTCGACGGTCGCTTTGCACGTCGGGCATTCGCAACCGCAACCGTTCAATTCATTTTCGGGCAAGTCGCTTGGGTCGACTGCAATTTCCGGAGGGCGGGGACGGAAGAAGTGCCAGCTGCTGTTCCGCACGCCCCCCTCGATCGTGACGATCTGATCGCCCGTCGCGCGTCCCGTGCCGACTATGTCAAAGTCGCCGGTGACTGGGTTGATCGACATCAGATCGAACAACCCATCGATCGCATATCCGGCACGATTGGGCAGCGTTAGTGGAGCCGGTGTCGTGAAGACCATTTCGGCGGGCTGGATCGTGACGACGATGTCCGGCAGCGAGTTGGCGGGCAACGCGGCTGGTGTGAAGTTTCGTGGGACTTCGGTGATGCTGATCTGGCCGGTGTAGGGTTGCCCGTCCCGAGATTCCAACGAGTTGGCCGCGATCGTTAGCTCGGCGCTGGGGATGGCGGTCGTTGTGACCATCGTCGTTTGTGCCGGATCGACCGTAACGGCGTTGGCCGTGTCGATCGCTGGCAGATAGATGGGTCGCGATATCTCATTGGCTGCGTTTTCATAGATGTCGCGTTCCAACAGCAAGTGCAACTTCTCGGCAACAAACGGATATGCCTTGTCCGGCACGTTGAGGCCGTCGCCGTGGATCTTGAGCGTGTCGGAGGTGCCGGTGGGTGTGAGCGCCAAGTCGTGGGAGAGGAATTGGCCCCAGAAGATGCCGAGTGCGTTGAAGCCTGTCGCGTCGACGACAGAACCGGATTGAGCGAAGGCTGCGTTGCTGACGGCACGCGCACTGGGCCGATCTCCCCCGCTGGGCTCCGAGATGCCATCGGCGTAATTCAAGCTGGCATCGATGCGCAGGTTGCTGCCTGCGGAACCGGCTTGAGGATTGACGGTATTGTTACCGAAGCCGTCGAGCGAACGATGCTCGATCGTCGGCGCGGAACTCGCCGCTCCGCCGGCGTTCGGACCACTGGCCGCCGCGCCCGAGGTGAACAGATTGCCCGACAACCCCGTGACGCCCGTATTGCGAACAATCAAATCGGCGAGCGTCGTTGCTCGAATCTCGTCCAATTCGCTTTGCGTGAACTGCGAGTTCTCGTACCAGAAGCGGTCGCCATCGCGGGCGACACGAAACTGTTCCGCGATCGCGGCATGGAACAGAGGCCCGACCAGACCACCACCCACGGGCTCTTCGGCCAAGCCACCCACGAACGGATCGATCTTATCAACGGTGCCATACAGGTTTTGCAACATATTTTGGACCGTGACGTTGCTGGTGACATCCGCGAAGTCGTTGACGGCGGGCAGGCCAAAATCCAGGCGAGCTTGTGCGTAACTGGGCAAACCCATCTCGCGTCCGCGTTGGACCGTCATTGCGGGCAAATCCATGCCGCCGCTGCCGGGAGGTCCGAACAGGAAGTTTCGCAAGTCATCGACAACTTGCAGATCCGTTGCTTGTGCAGGCTGAGCCAACAGACCTCGCACGAGCGTGTCGATGCCTTCGTTCTTTACTGGCTCGCTGGTGAAGAACGCTTCGCGCAGCGACAAGTGGCCACCGGCTGATTCGTTCCCCGACGCGTCGAGACGGAGCAGTTGACTGACCATTTGGCTGTGGCCGATGCGGAACGCCGCCGTCGTAAAGAAGGCTCCGACTTCCGGTTCGACGTTCGCGTCGTACCCCGTGTAGTCGGGAATCGCTCCGCTGCCGAGCAACACCGGAAGATACTCTTGATACGTGATGTGCTGTAACAACGCGATGACTTTGCCGCGAGCAAGTTGATAAACCTGCTCGTCCGTCAGCGAAGGGTTTGCAGCGGCGAGCGCGTCGGCCTGCCGGTTGTGTTCGCGGACGAACAGAATGTGCAGTGTCGAGAGAGCCGGGTTCTCGCTGGCGCGCACATCACCCGCAACAAACAACGTACTCGGATCAACCGTACCTGCTGAGTCGATTTCCAACGGACCGTCAGGAAAATAGGTCGCGTTGTTCAACGGCAACAGATCGCCGTCGGGACCGCTCGACACTTTCAAACGTCCGCCGCTGCCGGTGCGCAGTGCCAACGCGCGAGTATCGTCGGAACCATAAACCGAACTGGCATCCAGGAAGCTCGATACGAGGTTCGGATGCAGACGCGGGTTGTCCGTGTCGGTTCCCGTACTTAGATTGAAGCGAGCCCGGCGGAAGTCGATCGTTTCCGTTCGCGTTCCAAACGGATCGAAGTACGGATCGCCAACGGGAACTTCCAAATCAAACGATTCCGTCGGAATCAACGTCGATGGCAAACGAATCTCAAAACGTCCGTTCACATCGGTCATCGTCACCATGCGGCTGAGCGAGACCGGGACACCGGCCAGTGGTGTGCCATCGGTGTCCAACACGACTCCGCTGATCCTCGTGACTTGATCCGTATCTTCGGCGACGGTGAGTTGGAACGACTGTTGCGATTGCAAGACGCCATCGCTGACCGTCACGGTCAGATCGTACGTGCCCACGTCATTCGGGGTGGGCGAAAAACGCAAGACGCTGCCCGCCAATTGCCCGGCTGGCAAGATACCCTGCGCCGAAGTGATGCTCGTCGTCAGCCGATCTCCGTCTGGGTCGGCGATGTCCAACGCGATATCGAACACTTCTCCCGGCACGATCGTTACCGCATCGATCGGCGCGAGTGATGGTGCTTGATTGAGCGGGCCGACCAACACTTGTGGCGTCAGCGCGAATCGCAACGATTGTGCGTTGTCCAACTCGATCTGAATTCCATCGGACGCGGAACCATGCATTAATCCGCCGCTCTGGATTGTGTTCTGCATATTGACGTACGGCACACCGCTCGGCGTCGTGCCGGACGGATCGAGCAACGCGACGCCTGCGGGCAAGCCGGGGAAGGCGATCATCGCACGCCGGCCAATCGCCTCGCCGTGGTTCATGATTCGCAACTCGGCCGTATAGCGACCGATCGCGGAATCGAAGCGGACGTTGGACAGCAGCGGTTGGAGGTCCGCTGATTCCGTAAAGTCCGCGAGATCGACGCTGTCACCGCGCGAGGCAAGATAGTCATCGACTGGGAAGGCACCTGCTTCGAGGCCCAGCTGATCGAGTGTATTCGTGAGGTTCGTGATTTCGATCTGCGTGCCATTGTCGTTGTCGCTGCCCAGCAACTGAAACACGAGCCGGCCCTCGTTCAAATCACCGAGGCTCGTGACGTCGATCTCGACCGTTGTGCCATCAAAGCGGACGATACCGGGAGTGACTCCGACGCGATCGCCCGCCAACATGAACAGCGCCGTGCCGTTGGTGCCTCGGTCGAGCAATGTCTGAGTCGGATCGTTGGCATCGACAAGATAGACCAGGAAGGCATCTTCCAACGCAGCCCCTGAAGCGGTTGTATCGAAATCCGTCGCAAGATCAAATCGAATCGTGCGAGTACCGAGCAACTGTCCCAAGGCCACGGTCTCGCTGTGCTCGGTGACAAATTGATCGCCTTCTGCAAGTACGATGCCGTCGGCCGCTGGCGAGCGAGTGATCGTCCGCGAAAACTGGGCGGTGTTACCGGCCAGATCGCTGGCTTTGAGCGTAAATGTATTCGCGCCGAACCGAAGCGGTACGCCGAGCAGCGTAAACGCACCGCTGCCGTCTGCCGTTGTCCGCTGGTTCAACTCCAATATTTCTACCGACAGATTGGGATCGGTCTGTCCCGCCAAGGCCACGATCTCGAACGTCGTCGCCTGGTCACCGACCGGAACGGAATCGCTGGCCGCAGTCAGGTCGAATGCGGGTGCCGTTTGGACACGCGTTCGTATTTCCACTTGCAAGGAGGTCGATAGAGTGCTGACGTTTCCTGCCAGATCGGTTGCTATCGCGGTAAAGCCGTACACACCTTCCACAAGTTCGCTAGCCGTGATTTCGACGACGCTGTTCGCGATGCCTTCACCAACGAGCACCCCATCGGCGAAGAGTTTCACCAGTGAACCGGATTCTGCGTCGACCGAGAATGTGGGCGTAGAATCCGCCGTAACATTGTCGGTGTCGCTCGTGCCCGTGTCGCTGGCGGCGACGAGGTCGAGGCCGGTGGGCGCGGCGGGTGCAAGTTGGTCGACGGTCACGCCAAACGTGGCCGAGTCGCTGCTGATATTACCGGCAGCATCACTGGCAGTCGCAATGAAACTGTAGCTGCCGTGATTGAGCAAGATATGACTCGCGTCGATCGTCCAGTTGCCGGTCGCGTTCGTCGTTGTTGACCCTGCAACCCCGAGCGTTATTTCACGAAGTACGACCACGCTTGCTGCATCGGCTGAGCCGCTAAACAGCAGCGTGTTATCATTCGTGACACCATCGTTCGCCATTCCGCCTGTGTCCTCGGTGATGGATAGAATCGCAGGAGTCGAGTTGACGGTATCCAATTCGAACGCGATCTCGCTGAAGGCGGAAGTATTGCCGTGTTGATCCGTTGCTTGCAATCGCACCGTGTAATTCCCATCGACCAGCGGCGCTCCGATTGCCGCTTCGAGGGTAGCGCGAGTCAACGCGTAGGAGCCATCGTCGGGATCAATTTCGTTCAGCATCCCAATCGGTCCGACCGACAACTCTGGGATGGTCAATGTGAACGAGGCGAGCGGACTCTCGTCAACGACCGAACCGGCAACGGTAGGATCGGATGTTACGCGGTCCGAACTGCTCGTTCCGGTGTCGTTGGCCAAACCCACCGTAATCGTTGGCGGAGTTGTATCCGTGCCACTTTCTTCCACGAAACGTCTGGCGAATACACCGGCGTTATCGCCGACTCCTCGTCCGCTCCAAGTGACGAGAAAGTCGCCGTTATCCCGCACGGCGACAGAGCTGCTTTGTTGTGAACCTTTCGTCGTCGTGTTGACGATCTGTTCGTCGCCGACCTTGCCACCGGCCGCATCGAATTGCTGGGCAACGACGACCCGGTCGTGTCCGGCTCGCTTGGAACTCGACCAAGTCACCACGAAGGAGCCGGAGGCAGTGGCGGCGACGACCGGATCGCTTTGCGTTCGACCCGTTGTTGTATTGACAAGCGTCGCGTTGCCGATGGGCGACCCAGTGGCAGAGAATCGCTGCATGAAGATTCCTTTGTCGTCGCCAAAACCTCGTCGCTCCCAAGCCACGATGATGTCGCCTTTGCCGCCCACCGCGATCGAGGGCGAGGTTTGCTGTCCGCGAGTTATCGAGTTGACGGGGATCTCGCTCCCAAGTGGATGCCCCCACGTATCGAAGCGGCGGAGGAACACGCCGTTCGAATCGCCAGCCCCTTCACCGCTCCAAGCAATCACGAAGGAACCATCCGCCGCGACGTCGATCGTGGCTTCTCGTTGAGCTGCGCGCGTGGTCGTGTTGACGCGAGTTTCGGCGCTTGTCGCAATTCCTTGCGAATTGAACTGGCGCACAAAGACACCGGACGAATCGCCCGCCCCACGTCCTTCCCATGCCACCACGAAGGAACCGTCAGGTTTGATGGCCACCGCCGGCTCGCGTTGTATACCGAACCAAGTCTGATTGACTTGAATCTCGCCAGTCACGGGCGTTCCATCCGCGTTAAAGCGGCGAGCGAAAACCCCCGCGAGATCCCAAAGTCCGAGGCCGCTCCACGCCACTACAAAGTCACCGTTATCGGCGACGCTCACGGTGGCGTTGTCTTGCCACCCAAATCGAGTGCGACTGAGTGTGAACTGCTCCCCCAGGGCTCGACCGCTTGCATCAAGGCGCCGGCCAAAGACGCCCTGCTGGTTTCCTGGCCCTCGGCCATTAAACACGACGACTGCATCGCCATTCGCGGCTGCGTCGACCGACATCCCGCCCGGCGTCGTCTCCTGTTCGCCGTAAAACCATTGATTGACAAGAAACTCGTCGCCAACAGGTTGGGCAATCAACAATCGCCGATCTTCCATTTGCTCTAGAAAGAGCTTGCGAGACGTGAACTTTCGCTTGCGTTTTTGCGCAGTAGAAGTCTTGCGGAAAGACATAACGTATCCACCTCCAATCGACGACGAAACCGGAGAAGCGAACTGCCTATGGCACACCTGCCTACTGAACACTCCCTGAATAGGGATCCCTAATACCAGCAACCGTTATAACCGGCAAGAGTTGCGAGTCAATCATGCGATTCCCCTGTTCGGCTGACTTTTACGATCTGTATATTCAGCGGTGAACCCGAATCACTTATCTCCCGCCTTGACAAGGATTCGCAAGCCGATAACCTGATGAATTCGATTTTGTTCGCGTGAATCCGTAAGAGAAAAAGCTCGACGCATGCCCACGATCAACCAACTGGTTCGCAAGAATCGCAAGCAAAAGCGCAAGTTCACCAAGGCACCTGTCCTTGACCAGTGCCCACAAAAGCAGGGGGTGTGCTTGCAAGTTCGCACGATGACTCCGAAAAAGCCGAACTCGGCTCTTCGTAAGATTACTCGCGTTCGATTGTCGAACGGCAAGGAAGTGACCGTGTACATCCCTGGTGAGGGCCACAACCTTCAGGAGCACTCGATCGTCCTCGTCCGCGGTGGTCGCGTCCGCGACTTGCCAGGTGTGCGATATCAAGTTGTTCGTGGAGCACGAGATACGCTCGGCGTGAACGGGCGGAAGCGATCGCGCAGCCGATACGGTGCCAAAAAGTCATAACGCTGGAAAATCCTAGATCTAGTAACCACTTAGATTTGAAGAAGTTAAATCAGTATGGGTCGCATAACCGCAAGTCGTAAGCAGCTCAAGCCAGATCCCAAGCATGGGTCGATTTTGGCGGCGAAGTTTGTTAACTGCCTGATGCATGATGGCAAAAAGTCGGTGGCCTACACCGTGTTCTATGATGCACTCGATATCGTCTCGAAGCGGATTGCCGATCACGAGCCGATCGAAGTGTTTCACCAGGCGCTCGAGAACATCAAGCCGCAGATCGAAGTTCGTTCCAAGCGTGTTGGTGGTGCCGCTTATCAAGTTCCGATGCAAGTCAATCGAACGCGTCAGCAATCGCTGGCGATTCGCTGGCTGCTGATCGCCGTTCGCGAGAAGAAGGGCCGCCCGATGGCCCAGAAGCTCGCCGATGAACTAACCGCAGCGTTTAACCGCGAAGGTGCCGCGATGAATCGACGCGAGAACGTCCATCGCATGGCTGACGCGAATAAAGCGTTTGCTCACTTCGCCTGGTAGTCGAAAACAGTTGGTAGCCGCGCGGACCAGTGTCCCTGCGGCTATTTTTTTGCGCATACGTTTCAGATTCCTAAATGGGTTTCGCAGGGCGAAAGGCCAGCGGTGAGAAGTCGCTGACGAAGTTCGATGGCACGAAAACTGGAACAGATTCGCAATATCGGTATCATCGCGCACATCGATGCTGGCAAGACCACCATGACCGAGCGAATGCTCTTTGTGAGCGGAGCTAAGCATCGTGCCGGGGACGTCGACAAAGGAACTACGACCACCGACGACGACACAGAGGAGCAGGAACGTGGAATCACCATTTATTCCGCTTGCGTGACCTTCGACTGGCGAGACGTGCATGTCAATCTGCTCGACACTCCGGGGCACGTCGATTTCACGGCGGAGGTCGAACGCTGCCTCAGGGTTCTCGACGGCGCAGTGGTTGTTTTTAGCGCACGAGAAGGCGTCGAAGCACAAAGCGAAACCGTGTGGCGTCAGGCAGACCGTTATCATGTGCCGCGCATCGCGTTCATCAACAAACTCGATCGCGAAGGCGCAAACTTCCAGGGCGTCTTCGATGAGATGGCAACTCGTTTACAAGCCAACCCCGTCGCAATCCAAATCCCCATCGGCGAAGGGCCCGCTCATTTCGATAACGCGTTTCGCGGTGTGATCGATTTAGTTGGCATGAAGATGCTGACGTTCGAGGAGACAAAGGTAGTCCGCGCCGAGATTCCCGAAGAGCTCCGAGATGAAGCCGAGATGTGGCGCGACGTGATGCTCGATAAGCTCTACTCGTACAGCGATAAATTGATGGAACTGGCGTTACAGGAAGAGCCGATCCCCGAGTCGCTGTTGAAACGTGTGATTCGGGACGCCACGTTGCACATGCAGATCCAGCCGGTGTTATGCGGATCGGCACTGCATTTCATGGGAGTTCCGCCATTGCTCGATGCAGTCGGCGACTATCTTCCCAGCCCGGCCGACATGCCTCCCGTGGAAGGTATCGGTGTGGACAAGAAAGGGGCCGAGCAGAAGCTTCTGCGTAAGCCGAACGCTGACGAACCGTTTTGCGGCATCGTGTTTAAAGTGCTGCCCGCCAAAACAGGCGATCTGTCGTGGGTTCGCATCTACTCGGGCCAATTGAAATCGAATTCACGAGCGTTAAACCCCGGCAAGGACAAGAAGGAGAACATCGCCCAACTCTGGCAGCTGCATGCGACCAAAAAGGAGCAGCAGCTCGAGATGGCAAGTGCCGGTGATATCGTCGGGATTATCGGGCTACGCCATACGATCACGGGGGATACGCTGTGCGACACGAAATCGCCGATCCTGCTGGAGTCGATCGACTTCCCAGAGACCGTGATGTCGATGGCAATCGAACCAGAATCAACAACCGAGCGAAAGAAGCTAGAAGAGACGTTGGCGTTGCTGCTGCGGCAAGACCCAACGTTGCGCGTTCAAACGGGTGAAACGGGCCAAACGCTCATCAGCGGAATGGGCGAGCTTCATCTGGAAATCATTAAGAATCGCTTGCTTCGCGACTTCAGCCTCAAGGTCAAGTTCCACAAGCCACAAGTCAGCTACCGAGAAACGATCGCGAAGGCCGTGGAAGTGACGGGAGCCTGTGACCGGATGATTGCGGGCCAGCAACTCTTCGCACGCGTCACGCTCAAGATGGCCCCTATCGAAGCCGAAGGAGCGGGCGTTATTGTCTTGAGCCAGTGTCCTCCCGATGCCTTGCCTGGCGAGATCGTTGAACTGTTGATCGAAGAGATTAACGCGCACGGCGAAGGCGGCGGATTGATCGCCGGTTATCCACTGACGAAGCTTCGTGTGACGGTGTTGGGTGGAGATGCCGGAGAAGACGCCCCGAATCCTTTGGCGTTCAAGATGGCCGTCAGCGATGCCTTTAGCAAGGGATTAGAGCAGGGCGGCCGAGTGCTGCTCGAGCCGATCATGAAGGTCGACATCCTAACGCCTGATGATTACGTCGGCGACTTCGTCGGCGACTTGCAGCAGCGAAGGGCTGTGATCGCGAAGACCGAAAATCGCGGCAGGCTCACCGCGATCGAGGCACATGTGCCACTGGGCGAACTGTTTGGCTATTCAAGTGCCATGCGGAGCCTTAGCCAGGGACGAGCGGGCTGTTCGATGGCCCCGCTCGAGTACGCCCCAGCCCCGCCGGATGTGATGAGAAGTCACGAGATTTGATATCAAGAGAAACCGCCAGCGGCGCGTCACTGGCTCAATTTAGGGAGTAGCAAGAGCCCTTGGCGGTCGCTCGGACTTCCTTCAACGAGACCGACTAAGGGTGCCCTGGTCATTGAAATCCGCTATGTTGTGTGTTACGCTCAAACCCGTTGGATTGAATTAGTTCGTTCTGTTTTATTTATTGGAGTTTCGTCATGAATCGAATTAGAAGAACCGGCTTTACGCTGGTGGAATTGCTCGTTGTGATCGCAATCATCGGAATCCTGGTGGCGTTGTTGCTGCCAGCGGTTCAGTCGGCTCGCGAGGCGGCTCGACGCATGCAGTGCAGCAACAACTTGAAGCAAATTGGTATTGCGATGCACAATTATCACGATACGTACAAAAAGCTTCCGATGGGCTTCACCAACGACTACGGCGAGGCACGAGACTATCGAGGTAACGCGTATTGGCATCATTCGACGTCAACCGTACGCAATAACGCTCAATGGGCCTGGAGCGCCTATATCGCACCGTTCGTCGAACTACAGCCGCAGTTTGATCAACTGGCGGTGAATACCATGTATGCCGCACAATCGCTGAACAACGCAACCTCGCAGACAATCATCAAGACACCGGCCGCTTCGTTTCGTTGTCCCTCGGATGTCGCTAAGGATGTTACGCTTAACAATGAATATCGCGTAATGGCTTTGAACGGCACAACATACGATGTCGCGACGTCCAATTATGCTGGCGTCGCGGATGATATCGAGGGTACGCTTAATCTTTCGCACGACCAACGAAACTGTACAGGTGTGTTGTACAACGATAGCGATAACGGCCTTCGGGATGTGACTGACGGTACCAGCAACGTACTCCTGGTGGGCGAGAGGTGCTACGAATACATCAATGTGCGCTGTGGGGTCAAGCAGATATCTGGTGCGGCGACGCTGTACGTCACTGGCGCATCGAACCAGTTGAGTTTCCAGAATCGAGCTAGTGTTTCCGCACTCGGAGTTGCGAACACGGGAATCAACATCGACTCGGCGCAAGCGTGCAACAATCTGTGGGATCTCAAAGTGGAATTCAGTTCGCTCCATCCAGGCGGTGCTCAGTTTGTGTTTGTCGATGGCTCAGTGCATTTCATCCCAGAGACAATCGACCTCCCGACGTACCGGAATTTGGCGAACAAAGCGGACGGCAGGCCTGTTGCGTTCCCGTAAGCGTGGGCGCGACGCTCGTTGTTGCTGACTAATGTCGTATAAAGATTCGCCCAGGTTCGCCACCTGGGCGGGTCGTGTTAGTAAACTATCTCGAAGTAAGGGGGCCGTCCGCCCCAAGGATTTTTCCCCGCAATGAAGGAATGGTAGCTGTGAATATTTCTCTGTCGAAGTCTAGGTTTGTTCGAGTCGTTGCGGGCATCGTGGTTCTGTGCTGCACGCTCGTCGGGTGCGGTGGTGATAGTTTTGACCGTGTCCCACTCTCTGGTACTGTCACATTTGAGGGGGATGCGAGCCGTTCCGGCTTTATTACTGCGACACCCGCCACTGCGGGTACGGGTGCGCCGACGGCCACCGCAGTCATCGAAAACGGGAAGTTCAGCTTCCCACCAAATCTGGGGCCCGTTGCCGGTTCCTATATCTTCGAAGTGAACTTGAACGTCCCAGATAAACTCACTCCCACCAGTGGGGACCAGTCTCGTCCAGAAGACGCCAATGAGACTGGGGCAACACAGGTGACTTACCAAAAAACACTCGATGTGCCCGCTGAAGGAAACAGTAATTTCGCCATTGAGGTCACCTCGGCGGATCAACGTGTCGGGGGTTCGGCTTTGCCGCCGTCCGGCGAGATTTAATTCCGAAGAATTACACAAGCCCACTGGCCCCAGGTTTGCGCAAGCCCTGGGGCCTTGTTTGTTTTCATGCCGCCGCAGGAAAGTCGATTATGAGCGGCACTCCCGCGAATAAAAGCAACAAGCGGTCAAAAGAGCGAACAGCCCGAATAAGCCAACCTTCAAGCCTATCGATACGGCGAAAGATCTTGTTCGCCACGCTCGCGACACTGGTGTTTTACTTGCTGCTGGAGTTTGTTTTGCTGGCGATTGGGGTGATTCCAGCCAGTCAACTATCGGACCCTACCGCCGGATTCAGCAAGCATTCGCGGTTGTTCACGGAAAGTCAAACGTCCGAATCCAATGCGCCGACTGTCGAGACCGCAAAGAACCGTCTCGACTATTTCAACTACCAATCGTTTCCACGCGATAAGGCTCCCGGCGTTTATCGAGTCTTTTGCATGGGCGGATCGACGACTTACGGTCGCCCTTACAACGACAAGACTTCGTTCTCGGGGTTCCTGCGCGCCTTTTTGCCGCAGATGGATTCGTCCCGGCAGTGGGAAGTCATCAATACCGGGGGCATCAGCTACGCGAGCTACCGGATCGAGATACTGACGCGAGAATTGACGAATTACGAACCGGATTTGTTGGTAATCTACACGGGGCATAACGAGTTCCTGGAAGACCGCACGTATTCGTCGCTTATTGCTACGCCGGCACCGATAAAAAGTGTTTACTCGCTGGCGAGCAAGTCGCGGACGTTCTCGTTGATGCAACGACTGGTCGGCGATCCCGCGCCAACGGGCGACTCTCGAGTGCTCCCGGAGGATGTGGACGCACTGCTTGATCGTTCGGTCGGGCCGAGCGCGTACCATCGCGACGAGCAATGGCGAACGCGGGTGCTTGAGAGTTTTCGGTCGACGCTTGAACGAATCGTCGATCTCGCATCCGAGGCCAACGCAAAAGTTGTCTTTGTTACGCCCGCCTGCAACTTGCGAGACTGTGCTCCCTTCAAGAGCGAACATCGGGCTGGGCTGACAACGGCGGAGTTACGGAAATTCATGGCCAGTTTTGACGCTGGGAAAGAAGCTTTAGAGGACGGTAACGCCGGCGCAGCGTTGAAGCATTTCGACGACGCGCTCGCGATCGACGAGCAATATGCTGCTGCCTATTATTTTCGTGGTCATGCGTTGCTTGAGCTGCATGAGGAATCTGCCGCACGCGACGCCTTTCTGCGTGCTCGTGAGGAAGATGTCTGTCCATTGCGTGCGTTGGGTTCGATTCAGCAGATCGTCCAAGCTGTTGCCGCAGATCGAAAGCTGACACTGATCGACTTTGCATCAATCATCCAGGGTAAATCGGAGTACGGTATTCCTGGGGCTGATTGGTTCTTAGACCACGTTCATCCAACCATCGATGGACACGAACTGCTCGCCCGTGAACTGGCGAACGAACTGGTTGCTGAGAAGATCGTCAGCCCGTCGGAATCGTGGACGTCTAGCCGTTTCACTCACATCTCGCAGCAAGTGAAGGATCAAATTGACCCTCGCGAGCACGCGATCGCTCTTCGCAACTTGGCCAAGGTGTTAAGCTGGGCAGGCAAGACGGATGAAGCGGATCGTCTCGCCGAGCAAGCCGTCGAACACCTTCCTGACGACGAAGAGAGTCAAACGATGGCAGGTTTTGCGAAACTCCGGCTTCACGAAATTGCCGAAGCGAAAGCTCACTTTGAAGCAGCACTTCGCGTTCAACCCGACGACGTTCGCGCGCTGGGTGGGCTCGGAGATGTGCTGACCCGAGAGGGAGATCTGGAAGCGGCTCGCAAATGCTTTGCACGGGCCGCTGCGGTAGATCCGAAGCATGCACCCGCGCACTTCAATCTCGGGAATACGCTGCGTAGCCTGGGGCAGCTGAATGAGGCGGCAAGCTCTTATCGGCGAGCGCTCGCCCTTGCGCCAGATCAGCCGGATGCTCACAAGAACCTGGGGTTAGTGTGCTTTGCGCAAGGCGACATCGACGCGGCAGTTCGTCATTTCGAAAAGGCGCTGTCACTGGAGAACTTCTCTCCCGTAAGGCACGCCGACCTTGGGTATGTATTAATTGACGCAGGCGAATCGCAGCGGGCAGCCGCAGAATTTCAAGCCGCACTCGCAATCGACCCCTCGTTCGTTTCTGCGATTTTTGGCCTGGCGCTGCTCCACGAGCGGAGTGGCGACTTAACTCGTTCAGCAGAACTTCTCCAGGATGCACTTAATATCTCCCCGCGTGACCCCAACCTCCACTACAACCTTGCCCGCCACGCCTTGCAGCTTGGCGACTTAGTAAAGGCAAAGCGAGAGTTGGACGTCGTCCTCGAACTTGACCCAAGTCACGGAGACGCACGTCGAATCAGCGCGGAGCTAAGTCGGCAGTCTCCCTGACGAGCGTCGGCAACGCACCGCCTTCAAGTAGCCAGGGGCGAGCTAGCCCGGCGACTTTTGACAACCGGAATGAGGGAGCAATAGACTGGATGATAGTCATCCAATAGAGCGATCACTCGAGAGAGAAGAACGAAACGGAAGTCGCAAGCGTGGACGAATGAGCCACGTGGCAATTGATCTTTGACAATTTGGTTAGAAATGTGGACGGCGCGTCAATGAGAGCGCGCACTTCGAGCACGGACGCTCGAAATGGGACCCGTTGGCTGATGGTATGCCGCGCAGTTGCCAATGCTCAGTATGTGCATCTGGCCGCAGCCACCGATCCCGATGGCGATCTGCTGGTGTGGTCGATCAGCGGCGCGGGTTCATCCAGTGTTCCGGGTGGCACTGGCTCTGCCAGTGTTCCCAACGGCATGGCGATTGATTCGCGAACGGGTTTGTTGTTGTTCACACCGACGGCAGGTCAAGTTGGCGATCACCGGTTGGTGCTGCGAGTGATGGACAGCCAAGGTGCGGCGGACGAGCAGGAGTTTACGTTGACCGTTCGCGGTGCGAATCGCCCGG
>CAUJKL010000594.1 GCA_963204995.1 Planctomycetota bacterium
CGACCTGCTCGCGATCGGTTCAGCCCCGTCCGACGAAACCGTAACGGTCGTGGAGTTTCTGACGCAGGTCGGCTCGCGTCTCGAACAGGGTGACGTCGTCGCATCCGTCGAAGCCGCGAAGTCCGTCTTTGATATGACGACGTCGGTCGGAGGCGAAGTCACGGAACTCTTGGCCGCCGAAGGTGACAGTGTCTCGGTCGGCAAGCCCTTGCTGCGAATTCGTACCGATGACGCGGTCGTTCACAAGAACGCAGTGCTGCTTGAGAATCCCGGCGAGCCGATTCTGGTTCGACGGCGCGCGACCGAACGACTGCCTCTGCCCAAACGCTATGATCGCCGACCATTCGAAGTCGGTCTCTCCTCCGTGGCTGCCATCACCGGCAATCGCGTCGTTACGAACAGCGAGTTGCTCACGTCGACAGACGATATGACCGTCGACGATATCATGCGTCTGACCGGCATTGAAAGTCGCAACTGGGTAGAGGGTGGACAGAACGCCGTCACGATGGCCGTGCAAGCCGCACAAAGAACGCTCGAACAAGAGGATTTACTTGTCGACCAACTTGATTTGGTGATTTGTAGCACGACCAGCCCCACCTCCGTGTCGCCGTCGATGGCGTGCCAAGTCCTCAGCGGGCTCGTGCGCGGCAAGTCGAACGCGATGCTGCAGGCGTTTGATATCAGCGCGGCTTGCAGCGGTTACCTGTACGCCTTGCAAGCGGGTTACGACTTCCTCCAGAGCAAGCCCGATGCGCGCGTACTGGTGGTGACGACCGAAGTCCTCTCGCCGCTGTTGGACCGCAAGGATCTCGATACGGCGATCCTGTTTGGCGATGCCGCTTCGGCCACCGTGTTGTATGGCGAAAGTCATTACGAGAAGGCTTTGGGCAAGCTCTATCGACCCGAGCTGTCGGCCAAAGGCGAAGATGGCGGCACACTCACCGTTCCATTTCGCGATGGCGGTTTCATTCGGATGCAGGGTAAGAAAGTCTTCAGCGAGGCGGTTCGATCGATGATCGCGAGCTTGAACCGCGTCTGTCAGCGCGAAGGCGTGGGCGTGAACGACCTCAACATGATTGTCCCGCATCAAGCCAATCAGCGGATTCTCGATGCGATCCAGCACCGCATCGACACGACGGTGTACAGCAACATCCGCCGCTTCGGAAACACGTCCTCAACCAGCATTCCGCTCTGTCTGAGTGAGGTATTGCCAACGGCCAAGAAGGGCGACCGACTGGGACTATGTGCGTTCGGCGGAGGTTTTACCTTTGGAGCGAGTATCCTCGAAGCGACCTAGATCTGCCTCCGAGATACTGTCTTCGAGCAGATCGGCAGGCGTCTTCGCCTCACAAACTCGTGGTAAGTGCGTGGGTAATCGCGACCTGCTTCCAAGCCCTCTTGTGTCGGTCGCTCTCCGCCTGGGGAATCCATTTCCTACGTCTTGTATCAGGAGGTGCTAACCGACTACCCCCGTTTTCGCAACTCCCTTTCTGACGACGCTCGATCCGACAAATCCGGCTGAAAGCTGGGGCCGACAAAGACGCCGCGGACCATGATCGCAATCGTAAAAAAAAGCGCTGACGACAGCGTTAAGACAATCGCCAGACTGGTTGCAAAATGGTCTCGCAACAAGACCAAGGACGGTGGCTCGGAACTCTTCGGTACGCGCCGGCTTACCGGCCCGGTGCCCTCTTGCTGCCGTTGGGCTTCCGCACGCCAGTCTTGCCAATTTTCCTGCGACGCGACGGAGCTGTCGGTTGACAACGCGCGTTGTCGCGCGATAAGCAGCAACGTCACGAGGACGAACAGAAACGCCACGTACAGCACACCAATCACGATATTCGAGTTGGAGAGTTTCGGCATCGGTTCGCTGACGATCGGTCGCAGCCGGACTCGTAAGAGATCAGAGGGTTATCGCAAGTTCCCGAAGTCTCACGAATTCGGCCACGGCGAAAGTTGGAACTACTGTCAGTCTTTCGGTTTGAGCAATTCGATGGCGGCCTCGGACATGGCGGGAACGCTTGTCTTGAGAGCGTCCTCGACATCCGGATAGAAGAGCGGCGAGTGCAACGAGGGCGGAACCTGTCCCAGTTCTTCGTAACGCTTCAATCGCTTGCCATCGACTGCACCGAGCCGGATCATCAGGATCGGCACGCCCACGCGACCATAGCGGCTGAAATCCTCGCCTCCCATCGATGGCTCGGAGTCGATGACATTATCGTTTCCCACGGCTCGCCGCAGCACGGGATCAAGTCGCGCCGCCAGATCTTCGTCGTTCCACAGCGAGGGCGTTCCTTCCGAGATTTCGATGGTGGGCTCAGGGGCTTTCGCTCCCAGGGCGACTCCCTTGGCTTTGCGAGCGATTCCCTCGAGCAACAACTTTCGTACTCCGTCGTCGTAGCTGCGAACTGTCAGCTGCATGTGGCAGCTGTTGCCGATAATGTTGTGCTTGGTTCCGCCGTGGATCGAGCCGACGGTGATCACGGCGGACTCGATCGGTTTGACTTCGCGACTGACAATCGTTTGCACGGAAACGATGAACTCGGCGGCTTGGACGATCGGATCGATCGTCGTGTGAGGATAGGCACCGTGGCCGCCACGGCCGTGCATCGTGACATCGACGCTGTCGACGTTGGCGAGCGAATAGCCCGCGCGATAGGCGAGCTTGCCGGTCGCGAGACCAGAATCAACGTGCATCGCGACGGCAAAATCCGGCTTAGGGAATCGTTCGAACAAGCCATCTGCGAGCATGGCGGCTGCTCCGGCACCACGCTCCTCCGCCGGCTGACCGATGAACATGACGGTTCCTTGCCAGCGGTCCTTATTAGCGGCGAGATAGCGAGCAACGCCGACCAGATTAGTAATGTGAACGTCGTGGCCACAGGCATGCATCACGCCGACGTCGGCACCGTCGACCTCCTTACCCTTCACCGTCGACGCATACGCGAGATTCGTCTGCTCGACGACCGGCAGGGCATCCAAGTCCGTCCGCAACATCAGCGTCGGGCCTTCGCCGTTGCGAATCAGGCCGACCACGCCGAACCCGCCAACTCGCTTCGTCACCTCGGCACCGGCCTCGGCCAATTCGCGAGCCAGCCGCTCGCCCGTCTGTTCTTCCTGGAACGACAACTCGGGATGCGTGTGAAAATGGCGGTATAACTCGACCAAAGACTCGACATTTTTGTCGACCCACTCATGCGGCGTGTCGGCGGATGCGAGCCTCGGCAGCAGCACCACGGCGATGCCCAGCCCCACTATCAATCGAGGGAAACGGCAAGCCAAGTTCGATCGTTTCATTTTCATGCGTCGACTCCAGAAGTCAGAACTAGCTTTTTGCTAGATCCCCAATCGAGGGATTTAGTTATATCAAGCAAAGTTGTAAAACAAGGCCGTTCATAAATCTGAGGCCTCGTTGTTGATACGAAGCAGGTCACGGCATCATTTTACCGGACCTGCTCTTCTTTTCTACGGGCAACTTGAGGTTGGATGTGCCACGGCGTAGTCTACCCGATTACGTCGTATAAGATTTCGCCATGAACATCGGTCAACCGAAAGTCACGGCCTTGAAAGCGATACGTCAGCCGTTCGTGGTTGAAGCCCAGCAGGTGCAGAATCGTGGCTTGCAAGTCATGCACATGCTTCCCGTTTTCGACTGCTCCCAGTCCCAGCTCGTCCGTCTTGCCGTGAACAATTCCCCGCTTGAAACCTCCGCCCGCCGCCCACATTGAATAGGCGTCGATGTGATGATCGCGACCTGTCCTTTCGCGAACTTCGCCCATCGGAGTCCGACCAAACTCACCGCCCCAAATTACGATCGTGTCGTCCAGCAACCCGCGTTGTTTGAGATCTAGCACCAAGGCT
>CAUJKL010000595.1 GCA_963204995.1 Planctomycetota bacterium
CGATTTGAGACATACCCGACCCCAAATCACACGAAGAAGATCATATCAAGCAAAGGTAGCTAGGCGAGCACGTCGCATGGAGGCCACAAATGAAACGGATAAGCAAGACCAAGCCCCAGCAACGCCTCGCGCAAGATCACCTGCAATTCGAACGTCTTGAGCCACGCACTCTGTTGGCGGTGGCGTCGTTCTACTTCGACTTCTACGAGGATGTCGGCGGGATTCCCGGCGAGCAAATCAACGACAACACCGTCGAATCGGGAAAGGCCTTCTTCGTTGAAATTAGGGCACGAGAGCACGACCCACGGTTCTCGGGACTCGCTGGCATCTCGCTCGACATTGCCTGGGATGCCCCGCTCCTAGAGGTCGTGGAGCCTTTCGATCCGCACGAGGCCGTGACCCCAAACCTTCCGGTCCTCGTACTTGGGACACTCCACCAAGATGGTCGGGCCATACTGCCATTTCTTCTCAATAACGAAGTCCGCCAAGAGATCGGCCATATCGACGGGCTAGGCGGTTCTGCGCTGTCGAGTCTCGGAGCAGGGCACCCCATCGGCAGTGACGGTAATGACCGGTTTGTCAGAGAATCGCTGCTCGGGCTCTCGACGACCGATGACCATTTCGCCTGGTTGCACTTCCATGCCGAACAGCCGGGCGAAAGCACATTCACCATGCGGCAGGGGCGATTGAGGATCACACCCCGCCCGGTTGCCAGTCTGAAGGATGCTCAACTCCGTTTCGAAACGAAAACACTCACCATCGTCGCGCCGTCCGAGACGATCTCCGCCGAGAATTCAATTCAACCGGCCAACGCGGTTGTCGTCGAGCTGAGTACCCCTCCAACCAACTCCGTCCCGTCGACAGCAGCGCAAGTCGTCGCGATGCCGCGGATCGAACTCACTACGCCTAGCGAGCACGTTCAGTTTACAACCGCCATCGACTCAGCCACCGGAGCAAGTCCGCTCGTCCGGCCCGCGTTTCCCGATGACGACAAGTTCATCGAGCTGTCCAATACCGGCGACGCTCCATTGAAGATCACTGAGATTCGCATTAACGTGCCCGACGTGACAGTCGCGAGTGGCGACCCTCCCATCGTCGTGCAACCCGGAGAGACGAAGAAACTCGGACTCACTTACGCACCCAGCACGCCGAACGCCACCGATGCGACGGTCCAGTCCTTCGACGTCTCTAACGGATTCGTCATCGTCAGCAACGCTACTAATGCACCGGTTCTCGAAGTTGGACTGCGCGGCGACTCGACGTTCGACGCAGATACAAACTACGACGGTCAAGTCGATCTGGCTGATCTGATCTCGTTCGATACGCATTTCGGACTTCAGGCAGGCGACGACAATTACAGTCTGCAGATCGATCCCAACGGCGATGGCGTGATCGATGTGGCGGACTTGCGCCTCTTCGCCTTGGACTACCATCGTTCGCGCGAGATTCCCTTGATCGCACCGGTGCTAACTTCAGCGCGCACGAGCGCGGAAGGCGAGGGCCATACGATCAACCCGCCCTCGTCCAACGTGTGCGTTGCCGGGCCGGGTCTGCGCACCAACGGCTCGTTGGCACCGCAGGATGCCGCGCGAAGTGTGCCCACTATAACCGCCCGTTCGGCTTCGTTCGTCGGTCCTTTGCTGCCGTATGAGTATGCGACGCACTTGCTCCTCGCCGATCCAACGATCCAACTCACGAGCCTTGCCCATCCAAACAACCTGGATGACGAACTCGTCGACGTATTAGCGACCGATGTGGATTCTCAATTCGGCCCACTCGTGCTGTAACGGAATGCTGTCCTCTTCAACAATTCGAGTTCCGACGCCAGCCGCCTCGCGGCTGGCTTACGCCCGCGCGCTGCTTGCGGCAGGCATCGCGATCGCGCTGCTCGCGTACGGAGAAGTCAGCTCGGCGGACGAGAACGTCATCGGGGCTTCCCTGCGGCAGCCCAGTCGGTTGGATACCGGGCCGGAGGTAAAAAGCATCGAAGCAATTCTGCAAGATCCACCCATTCACACGGCCGTGCAGCGGCTGGCAAAGGACATTCCTCGTCCGCAAACGATGCCTGCCACACCGATCGACATCGTGATCAACCAGCCCGACAGCGCCATCATCCTCGACCAGGCGAGCGGCTTATGCGGTGATTGCATCGGCCCAGCCGGTCGGTTCTGGGGGCGAGCGGAAGTGCTGGGTTGGTGGGTCGATGGTTTTTCCGTGCCGCCGTTGGTGACGACGAGTCTTGCGGGAACCGCCCGTGCCGATGCGGGAGTGTTGGGGCGTCCAGGAACGACTGTTCTGTTCGGAAACGAGTCGCTGGCTGGTGACTTGCGGCTCGGCGGACGGCTGACCGTGGGTGGCTGGTTAGGCTCCAGTCGTCAATCGGGCGTCGAGGCGATCTTCTTTGGCTTACAAAGTTCCGGCTCGAACTTTGCCGCGACCAGTGCGGGCACGCCCATCCTAGCTCGACCGTTCTTCAACGTGGAACCCGGTTTCGAGGGGCAGGACGCAGAGCTGGCTGCGTTCCCCGGCGAGTTGTCGGGCAACATCTCGGTTCGTTCGGAGACGAAACTATATGGACTTGAAGTTCTTTATCGTCACAAGTTGAGTCAAGAATGGCCACGCCGCGTGGATCTCGTCGCCGGTTGGCGCTATGCCCAACTCGAAGACGACCTGCTGATTACCGATTCGAAAGAAGTGCTCAGCGGAGCAACGGGTCTGGCCGTGGGTACGACGTTGTCCGAGTTCGATCACTTCCACACCAAGAACATTTTTCATGGTGCCGAGGTCGGGATGATCTACGAGCGGTGGTGGTGCCAGTGGGGGATCGAGGGAGTCATCAAAGTCGCGTTGGGCAACACGCACTCCGAGGCACTGATCAACGGCTCGACGACGGTTTCAGTTCCCGTCCCCGGCGGGCCGAACGAGACAATCGTCACGCCAGCCGGTCTGTTGGCTCAAGCAAGCAACATCGGCACTCGCGAGCGCGACGATTTTGCTGTGATCCCGGAACTGGGGATGAACGTCGGTTACGATCTGACTCCCAACCTGCGGGCGACGGTTGGGTACACGTTCATCTATTGGAGCCGAGTGGCCCGCCCCGGCGATCAGATCGACACGAATCTAAACCTCAGCCAACTTCCGCCCGGCCCGCTAGTCGGCATTCCGAGCCCGGTGGCCAGTTGGTCGATCACCGATATGTGGGTGCAAGGGATCAGCGCCGGCATCGATTACCGATTCTAGGTAGCCATCACGCTCCGCCGTGATGAGCCTGTTCGTGAACGGTATCGAAGTGGAAACGCTTCCTTCAATTCAAGCTCAACCGGGAAGGCTCATCACGGCGGAGCGTGATGGCTACTTTCAACCAATGATCGACCAATCACCGACCAGTTCGACGGGCAGGCCATTCAGCGTCGCGGTATCGCTGCCCCGGTTTGGGATAGATACCGCGCGAGTTCGCTCGAACGCGATGGCACGCACAAATCGCGTCATGTTCAACGCGCTTTCCAACTCAGTCACGGGGCCGATGAATGGATCGTTGGTCGCGGTCAGCACATCGTCGACGGCCGAATCACGCAGCACCGCCAAGTCGTTGCCGAGTCCGACATCGACGATCGTTCGTTCCGCGTTCACGGCCAACACGGCATAGTCGCCAGGGCGATAGGCACCCGTTTGGATTGTGCAGGAGTTCGACTGCGAGTGGGCCACGTCGATGGCGCTGCTGCCTCGCAACGTCACGGTGTCTTGTCCCGCCAGAGCATCGATCTTCACGATATTGACGGTCGCTCGCGAGAACACCTGTGCGGGTTGATTGTTGACAGTGACGCGAACCACCTCGGTATCGGGCACAAACTCGATCTGGTCGTTGCCTGTTGTTCCACGCACGGTAACGCAGTTCAAGCCGAGTACGGCACAAGTTTCGGCGAAGGGATCGACCGAGGCGACGAAGCGCCGCTTGGTGGGGATGATATTGTCGCCGAAGTTATAGTCGACGGCGTGTTCGCCCGCCTGGAGCATGATGCCCGTAAAACGGTCGCCGTTCACGGCTCCGTTGCGGACATCAGTCGCTGGTAAACATGCCATCGCGCCGCACAGAATTCCTAGGCTATTGATCGAGTTAACAAACCCCTGCGGCTGTTCCTCCCGGATCTCGTAAGTGCCCGCCGACAAGTCTTCAAAGTGATACCATCCATCAGGCCCCGTCAAGGTAGTTGCTGCCGGAGCATTAACGACATCCGTCCTGAGAAGCCGCACGGTAACTTTCGGCAGCCCGTCTTCCCCCACATCGAATTTGCCATTCAGATTTGGATCCGCAAATACAAAACCAGAAAGACTGCTCATGGAGACCGGCGGTTCACAGTAATTGCCGAAGTCGACTCCTGCGACGTCGACTCCAGATAGGGGAATTGGCGCGGGATTGAGGGTTGTCTGAGTACAACCAGCCTGTTGAAGTTCGCGAACGAAATACGTACCCGCCTCAGTTACCTCAAACGTGTACGCTCCATCGGCATCCGTGGTCGTGGTGCGGACCGGGTCTGTCGGGTCGATGGCACCGTTGTTGTCTTGATCGCGAATCAGCTGAATCGTCCAATTGCCCAGGCCTGACTCATTGCCGTCCTTCTCTCCATCCTTGTCTCGGTCATCGAACTTCATGCCGGAGATGATGACCGGATCGATTCTGAGCTGCGTTTGTACGGTAATCGGTGGAATCCCTTGAGTGCTTCCTTCCGGCACGACGCTGTTTAACACGGCCGCGTCTGCGAACGACATCGAACCTGCGAGAGCGACAGTGAAACGGGCATCAGCCGTTGCGCGAATGGCGGTCATCGTCAGCTTACTGAAAGTATCCGCCGTGGTGTTCGCCCCGATCGCAACTCCGACACCGAAGTTGGGCACTGCGGCGGCTCGGAGTCCTTGAAGATTCGCGAAAGGCAGAAAGTCGTTAGGCATTACGATCGCAGTGTCGTCGTACTCTCGAGCAGTTGGGTTGTATATCAGTTGACGTTGAAGTGGAAAACTCGAAGTTATCTCCACGGGCGAAGTCGAAAAAACACCACTTGGATTCCCCGTCAACGCCACACTAACGGGATCCCAGGACACGTGCAGCGGAAGGGAAATGACACCCACCGGCGTCTGGCCACCGATCCGGGCGTCGTGAATCGCGACATCAAGTGTAAAAGCGGCTCCGACTTTGACGGACTGTTGAACTGGTCCAGCATTCGTAGCGAGCGTGAGCCCGATCGCCAAATCCGCCATCAAGCGCCGATCTTCCAGCGGTTCGAACCGCAGTCGCCGGCGCGATCGTCGCGGCGTGCGACGCGACATGTGGGGCCAGCGCATGGCCACGACTCCCCTGAGTTTGGAATACCCGATTGGAAACAACAGGTAACTAGGAGCAAAACTAGACCGCCGCCCAGTCAATCCCTAATCCTGTCTACTACTCCAAACTAATCCAACTTGGCCATCGTGCAAGCAAATCGTGCAAGATTGCCTGGGACAACGCGATCGGTCGTGACGTCAGTCGCCGAACACTCTGTGGTCGGCGTGGTCGGAATTCGAGACCTCGAAAACCAGTGGTTTTCAGCGCTGGCCACAGAGTGTTCGGCGACTGTCCGTTAGTGGTAACAAGCGTTCGCCGGATGCGACGCGCGTTCTACTCTTCTTCCGTCGGCTCGCCGACGGAGAGCTCGCCGGATTCCAGCAACTCGCGTAGCTCCTGGCGCATGACCATGCAATCATCAGGAGCTTCTATTCCGATGCGAACTCCGCCCCCGACAACACGGACGACGGTGACGGTAATGTTGTCACCGATGACGAAGCTCTCGCCGACTTTGCGTGTGAGTACTAACATGCTTGACCTTCAAGATGACTGGCCGCAGGGCTACCGCCGCCTGCGGCACGCTACGAGTGTCGGGAATCTTATCAGTGTCAAGCTGGCATTGCAAGCAATCGGAGACTCGACCCAAGGGGCTTTCGGTTTTTCGATCCAGGTAGTTCGTCACCAGATGCGTGAGCGAGGATAAGGCGGTGATTTCCTCGCTCGTACGTTTTGAAGTCGCGCTCTTTGATTTAGAGGCAACGCCCCGGCAGATTACCTAGCCCCACCCAACGGGCTTATCGTGGCTGAAATCCCCCCCACTGATCGACCCAACATCTATCGACACCAGCGGGATCATGGCCTCGGCGGGATCGCTCTTCGTGTACGTGAACGCGATCAGCATGGCACCCGTCAGCTCAGGGGTCGCCCCGATCATCACGCCGAAAACGGCCCAATCAGCATCAAACAAAAGGGCCAAGGCATCAGTAGATACTCGAATGCAATGAGGTGGTCAGGCATCGAGAATTGGTTAAGCGAGAGGGTTATTGCGATCGATCGCTGGCGTTGTCCATCGCATCCGAAATTGGCTTCGGTCAGTACAAGCGACACAAATCGTTAACGAAACTTTGCCAAGATGCGATTCATGATCGGAGGGCATAGACGGTCCAGCCAGACGAGAGCTTTACCACCGGCACTTAGTATGACTTCGTGCTTCCCTTGACATATTGCCTTGACGGTCTTTCTCGCGACGGCCTGAGGAGACATGGCCTGACGAGGGTGAGTCGTCGCGCCGCCCTCACGATCGATCACCTGATCGAAAAACTCGCTGGAGGTCGTGCTGGGGCTGACGAGCAGCACGTCAATTCCCTCGCGGGCTAGTTCGCAACGCAACGCGTCACTGAATCCGTGCATCGCGAACTTACTCGCGCAATACTCGCTCTTATTGGCCACCGCTCGATGCCCGAGAACGGAACTGACATTCGCGATGATCGGACGGTTCCCATTGCGTAGCAGCGGGATCGCCAAACGAATCAGTTCGACGGGCGCGAAGAAGTTGACTTCCATCACTCGGCGCACGCGATCTTCGTTGGCATTGGCGAAGGGCCCAAGAGCACCGATGCCGGCGTTGTTCACGACAGCGTCCAAGCCACCGAATTCTCGTTGGGCGGCTTCGACAATCGCTCTTCTAGTGACTGCGTCTACGATATCACCGACGACAGCGGCAGCGTCCGGGCGAAAGTGCTTCACTTCTGCGAGTACTTCGTCAAGTCGCTCTGCACGACGAGCCGTGATGATCAGCTTCGCGCCTTGCCTGGCCAATTCGATGGCAATTTCTCTCCCGATGCCGCTCGACGCGCCAGTCACGATCGTTCGCAGGCCCTCGATCTTGCGACTTGTCATGGACTATGCGAGATCCTCGGTGGCAGCCGACGGTTTGCTTTCAGTCGTACCGCTCGCCGCATGGCCGTTCGCTTCGTGAGGACGGATGGTCGCTTCGGATTCGCTGATGCGACCGAGATACTTCTGCGGAATCCGGCAATGGATACTCACCTTGGTATCCGTGAATCGTTTCGATAGTACTTCGCTATGCGCGGCAAGATACGCCATCAGCTTGCCATTCTCGACACCGGTTTCGATGTCAACATCACGGAACGAGCGACTCAAAGTATCGCTGACCGCCCACGCAAACTTGTCGAGTCCTTCGCGCGATACGGCACTCACCGCAATGGCGTTCGGATACCGATGCAGCACGCCTTCCAGGCGAGCCGTCGAGTCGAGCAAATCGATCTTGTTCAAGACAAGGAGCGTGTCTTTCTCCTCGATCTCCAACTCGTGTAACACTTCGTAGACGGCACTAATCTGATCGAACACGGCCGGACTGCTGACGTCAGCAACGTGTAACAACAAGTCCGCCTGGCGTGCTTCTTCGAGCGTGGCCTTAAAGCTGGCAACCAGTCGGTGAGGCAGGTCGCGAATGAAACCGACCGTATCACTCAACAAGACCGGTCCCCAATGTGGAAGCTGCCAGCGTCGGGTGCGAGTATCGACTGTGGCAAATAGTTTGTCTTCTGCTAACACGTCCGCCGTCGTCAACGCGTTCATCAACGTGCTCTTGCCAGCGTTTGTATAGCCCACGAGCGAGACGGTCATGTGATCGCTGCGGGCCGCGACTTGCCGTTCCTTGCGGCGTTCGACGCGATTCAATTCCGTTCGTAAATCGTAGATTCGCTTCTCGACCAATCGACGGTCGACTTCCAACTGTTTTTCACCAGGTCCACGCATGCCGACGCCCATGTTCAATCGCGACAAGTGAGTCCACATGCGCTTCAAGCGTGGGAGTGAGTATTCGAGTTGAGCCAACTCGACGGCCAGCCGCGATTCATAGGTTTGAGCATGCGTCGCGAAGATATCAAGGATCAATTCCGTCCGATCGATCACTTTAACATTGATGGCCTGCTCGATATTCCGCGTTTGGGCCGGGCTGAGATCATTGTCGAAAATGACCACGTCGGCATCGTGCATCTCGACGAGCAGCTTAAGGTCTTCGAGTTTGCCCTTCCCGAGAAACGCCGTGACATCTGGCTTATCCCGACGCTGCGTCAGGCCTGCGACGACTGTCGTACCAGCGGTCTTGGCCAACCCTTCCAGCTCCTCGAGCGGATCATCCTCGAAATGCTGTCCGGGCAAAATGACACGAACTAAAACAGCGTTCTCGCTGACGACTCCGGCGATACGTTCTTGATCGTACACTTGGTTGGAAGGTTCCTTTTTACTCGATGTACTCAGCGGCCTCTTCAATTGTACCTTGCGAATGTGCTTGCAGAAGAACCCCGGCTAAGCGAACCGACGGCAAGTCGCGTCGGAAGAGAGACAATTGCGGTCGTGAAAGGGTTCGTCTCGTGTGCTATTTCGGGCCTAACAAACTTGGCAGATTGGCTCGCCAAGCTGCTCGCTGCGGGCGTTGGATCGTTATATCAGCGTCACGTCCCGTGCGGAGCAGTTGTTTCTGCTCGTCAGTCGCCGATCGAAACAGTTGCGACTCGGTGAGCGGCGAGCCCGAGGATACGGTTTGACCAGCGATAACATCCGCCCAATAGTAGTTGCGATCGCCCGTGCGTTCGACCGCGAATACTCGGCAGTCGAGCCACGCCAGGCATTCAGTCAGGATCGGGCTTCCCGTTTCTGCCACGGCGGAAACAATTCCGGCAAACTTGTCGCGATCTCGACCGCTGCCGATCGCAAAGTTCCAGGCGTGGTGAATTTGACTCTCGGTGATTAAGTGCAGGCCGAAGGCCCGACTGGCGTCAATCAGTTCGGCGGTGTAGTGATTCGGTGCGATCCCGATCAATACGACAGGCTGCTCGCGGTCGATCGACGCCTGAGAAACCCAAGTTGCCACAAGACCGCCCCGCTGGCTTCCGTTCGTTGCCGTGACGATCCAGACCTCGCGGTCGATGTTTCCGAATACCCGCTCGATTTGGTCGATCTGATTTCGCGCCATTGTTGCTCTTTCCTAGCCTTGGTACAGATTGGCTATGGGTGGGTGGATGAGTTGTATCGGTGGCCAGCGGATTTGGTGTGTTGCACACACCCTACGGTCTCGCCATCGTTGCTCTTTCGTGGATTTCGCTTCGTTGCCGGTGCCAACGGTCGCATCTATACTGATTGCGATCGCCATCCGTTTCGTCTCGGGCGGACTACGTCTAGCTATCTCAATATCAATCGCAAGGAAAATCAATTAATGACCAATAGACAACATCGTCGCACATTCCTGAAGGGCGTTGCCGCTGTCGCTGGCCTGCAAGCCTTTTCGCTGAGCCCGACATACCAGTCGTTGTTTGCGGCGGATTCGGAGGCACCTTTCAAGATTTCGTTGGCCGAGTGGTCGCTGCATAGGACGATTTTCGGCGGCAAGCTAGACAATCTCGACTTTGCCAAGACGGCCAAGCGGGAATTCGATATCGATGCGATCGAATATGTCAATCAATTCTTCAAAGACAAAGCCAAGGATGAGAAGTATCTCGCGGATCTCAAGCAGCGAGCGGAAGACCACGGCGTAAAAACCCTCCTCATCATGATTGACGGCGAAGGGAACTTGGGCGATCCCAACGACGGGAAGCGAAAGACTGCGGTCGAAAACCATTACAAGTGGGTTGAAGCCGCGAAGTTCCTCGGCTGTCACTCGATTCGAGTGAACGCAGCGTCGGGTGGCAGTTACGAAGACCAAGTGACGCTAGCAGCCGACGGATTGCGCCGACTCAGCGAATTTGCGAAGCCTCATGGCCTGAATGTGATTGTCGAAAATCACGGCGGTCTCTCCTCCAATGGGAAGTGGTTGGCGGAAGTGATTACTAAAGTCGCCCTCGACAATTGCGGCACGCTCCCCGACTTTGGGAACTTCAGCCTCGGTGGTGGCAAATCGTATGACCGCTATCAGGGGGTCGAAGAGTTAATGCCGTTCGCGAAATCGGTCAGCGCGAAGAGCCACGATTTCGATGATGCTGGCAACGAGACAAACACCGACTACAGCAAGATGATGAAGATCGTCCTGGCCGCCGGATACCACAGCTATGTGGGCATCGAATACGAAGGTGGAAAGCTTGACGAGTACGAAGGGATTCGAGCCACGAAGCGACTCTTGGAGCGCGTCCTCAAGGAACTCGCATAACCCGTATGCTATCAACGCCTCCTCGCAGCCCCGACAACCGTGCCGGGGCTTTTTCGTGCGCCGATGCCTACCCAGAGTGAAACTTCAAAAATGCCTCAAGTGGACACTTTGGTCTACGTGACAAATGGCACTGCCTGTTTTTTGTGCACACACATCAGTGCCTATCGAACAGGCATGAGTGCATTGAATTAGTGCATCGCATGCGGTCGGTCGTAAGTGCAAGCAATGCAATGACATCCGTGCTTCTCTTGACTTGCTGGAAAGATAAGAACGCGTGAGGGAAGGTATTTCCGTCCGCCATTGTCTAGAGATTCAGTAACCGTCGAGGAAGGAGCCCAGAATGTCCGAATTCCAGCAGCACCCAACAACGCCCCAAGGTGGTATCGCGATACAACCGCAGTCACTGACGACTGCACCACAGGCGTTTAGTCAATCGCCGGCAAGTCAGTCACTAACCAGCAGTCAGGCCCCAGCGCACCCAGTTACAAAACGGCAGGAGGTGTGTCGGGTCGCTGCGGAGATGTTCCGTCAAAGCCCGGATTGGGTGACGTTCTTCCGCGAAGTTTTAGGGATCACGGGTGTCGCTCGTCGCGTGTTCAGTACCCCGGAAGAAATGGAAGCGTTTGAGAAAACGGGGGAGTATGCCGAACTGCAGGGAATGGTCGCGAAGTTGCGAGAGCGGTCGCGCTACCAGTCTGTGAGTAATGAACCAACCCGCGTTATTACTGTTCGATTGCCAAAGAGTTTGCACGAGTCACTAAAAGCGGAGTCTCATCAACGCCGAGCAAGTATGAACCAACTTTGTATTTCAAAGCTGCTTCAGGTCATCGATAACGATCTAGTTCCTTCGGACTAATCGTTCGACGACGATTCAGCGAGAGTATTCGGTGCGACGGCGATCTTGCCAGTGATGGCAAGATCGCGGCGCAACCGGTGCGGTATGACTTCTGCTGGCAGTCTCACGGGAGCTCAACAAGAAAGGCTAGAGTTTTTGGAAGGCGGAAAGCGGTTACCAATTTCGTAGGAGCTCAACAAGAAAAGCTAGGGAGTGAATCTGTAAGCCGGGTTCTGTCCTCGTGAAGAGGGGCGGCCATTTATCTAGGATGCTGATTGCTCAGCACCTCGAGCAGCCTACCCGAGAGTAATGACGGATCGGACAGACCCGCAGCGACCGAAGTCGCATTCTCTCTGCTTGGCTTTGCTCCGGGTGGGGTTTACCGAGCCAACCAGGTCACCCTGGCTGCTGGTGCGCTCTTACCGCACCGTTTCACCCTTACCTGTGCTGCGACGAGCGAACTCGGCGCGGCCATCGGCGGTTTACTTTCTGCTGCACTTTCCCTGACCTCGCGGCCGGTCGGAGTTACCGACCACCCTGTCCTGTGGAGCCCGGACTTTCCTCTCGGCACGACCAAAGCCGTACCCAGCGACCACCCAACTCACTCCCTAGCAACCATCAGGATAGTCGAACTTCGGCGGTGGCATAAGAAGGCCGTTCGGCAATTGCACCTTGATCGTCACGCGAAACCGGCGCTGATTCCCGCCTCAATTCCTCGCTGGCGTTTCGGGTTACGAGGACGACTGCTAGAGTTTTTCACAAAGTTACGATCAAGGCCGCAGCGAGAAGCGGTATAACAGGGATCAGCCGACGCTCTTTGACTTGCAACTGACCGGCGATAACTTTCCGCCCGGCAACAGGAGATTCTCGCGGCTGAAGGGCCGAAGACTTGTTGAGTGATGCCGCCAAACATAATCTGGCTCACGCTCAACAGCGCGAGCCGCACTTGTTCAAGCCCGGTTCCGCCTACCTGTAAGCGTTGTTGCCAGATCCGTGGGCGCGAGCCAACTCGGCATCTCGGCATCCGTGTGTCACGATCGCCGCGACGAACGCGACGCCGTCGCCGAGAGCAAGCAGATCGAGACGGTCTTACTCGACGAGTACGAAGTGGGTCGGCTGATCGGCGATCTCTGCCGTTCGATTAATCACGAGTGAACTCAGCACAAACTCCGCACAATCCCGAGGAGGATTGAAATGGTCAGGGCGCAAAGTAAAGCCACCAACGGGTTAAGAAGATGGCTTCACATCGAAGCGGAGGGCAAGAGGCTCTCGAAAGGGTTTGCCGTAAGTCTCGTTCGAGTTGCGTGTTACACGGGTAACTTGCGACTACGTAACAATTTGCCCTTCATTCATCCGCAGTCACCAATCGTCACGTACTCTCAGGAAATGTCATTCAGCTCTGACCCCTTTCCCGCTTTTCGAGGCCGCAAAAGGCAAATTGACCTCTGGCTAAGCACTACGCTAGCCCGCATTTCTCATCAGTTGTAGGCCGGATCGAAGCAAACGCCGCATCTGCCGGAACTTCGGTCGCAGTTGTC
>CAUJKL010000596.1 GCA_963204995.1 Planctomycetota bacterium
CGATTATTCGGACGAATGGCAAGGTGTAAAACGCGCCGTCGATGAGGCCTTCGGCGCAGATAAACGCGTGGTCAGCAGCATCTGGGCACGCGTCTGTACGACGTTACCTGAGAAGCGCACGGGGCCTAATGACGCGGAACAACTAGCTGATGGGATCCATCTCTGATGAGTTTTGTAAAAAATGGTTTCGATCTGCGGTACGTGCGTTCGGATATGATCTAGTTCCTACCAATCGCATCTTCTCGACTCAACGGGAATCGCCGGATTTTGACAAAGAGTTCCTTGACATTTTTCGTCGAGTTAAGCCGTTTACGATGACGAGCCCAGAGCGTGCCTTTGCGCTTTACGAGTCCGTCAAATACATTGTCCGAAACGACATTCCCGGCGACATCGTCGAATGCGGTGTGTGGAAGGGCGGCAGCATGGCACTCGTCGCTCACACGCTCCTGCAACTTGGAGCGGCAGATAGACAACTGGTTCTGTTCGATACGTTTGATGGGATGTCAGCGCCGGACGCACGGGACGTAGACTTGCGAGGGAGATCGGCTGAAGGAATGCTTAGGTCATCTGACAAGAGTCGCGACTGGGTCTGGGCGAGTGCGTCTCTCGCAGGTGTACAAGCGGTAATGAGAGATACCGGATATGATGAGACGTTGGTTCGGTACGTCGAAGGCAAGGTTGAGGACACCCTTCCGCTTCAACTGCCAGATCGGATTGCGATACTAAGATTGGACACGGATTGGTACACTTCAACGCACCATGAATTGACGCATCTATACTCTAAAACAGTCGAAATAGAGAGGTGTGGGAATGGAACAAAGGAACTCACTCTGCCGGAGCCAAAGGAACAGTTCAAGCGGATGGGCTCGACCGGCAATCAGTTCCGCTTGACGTGATGCAAACTGCGTGGTGTCACAGCGGTTGCACGATCGATCAGCGGTGAGCACTTCGTTGGCTTGCACAAACCATCCGCAGACATAAACGAAACATACAAAAAAATTATGTTAAGCGTCTTGCGATATGGGAGAACAATACCCCTTCGACATCAATGCGACAGACAGTTGGCTTCGCTATCAGTCCTGCGCCATCAGTCCACTTCCGTATCGTATGGCTCTGGCAACGCGATGCGTGAATAGGTCACGGCAAAGTGTTGGGCGAGATGTTCGCGGAATGGGGATTGTATCGTTGCCACTCGATTGCCGTCGGCAATCAGATCCTCGAGCAATCCTCGTGGCAATGTGTGCAGATCATGCAGATCAACAATCGCCTCGGGTTGGAGATCCGACTGTGGCAGAAAGTACCAGCCAAACACTCGGTGACGACGGATCTGGTCTCGGATCATCTGTCCCTTGAGCAGCCCCGCATCAACCAGACTCGCCGCTTCGTAAACGACGGCCACTTGCACTCTGGTGGTCTTGGTGTTGGCCAAGTCGCAAGCTTGTGTCAGGACAACAACACGTTCCAGAGACGAGGCCGATTGGCGTCCGCCACTCCCCGCCGAGTTCATCACCCAATAGATCAGCGGGCAATTATCGATCAGGTCGCCTTGGGTGAGCGGAGCGGTCGGAGTAGCGGCTTGGTAAATCATGCTTCGACCGAAGGTGAATCCGGCAAGCGTGCCGAGCCATTAACGACTGCATCCAAGGCGATTGGCGTCGCTTCGTGGCGAGGAAGATCGAACGGCGGCGATACTTCGACGGACATCAGCGGAGGATCGGGCAATCGTCGAGTGCTGGCCGTAGCCAGATCTTGTTCAACGAACTGGACGACTGCCATCTGAATAAGATGAACAACGTCGCCTCCTGACGCAGCAGCCCGCTGGTCCAACTTGGCGGCGATGTAATCGGGAAAATCAACTTCGTATTTCATACGCGTATTCTAGCACAGTCGCCCAGGAAACCAACACGATTTGAGATGACAGGAGCCACTCACGGTCCCATGAAGAACCGCGTTTGTTGAACAGCGAGCTCGAACTGACAAGGCGTCAAGTCTCGGGATCATGAAAGATCTCAACAACTAATGGTCCGCATAAGCAGGGTCGATTCCCTACGAACCCTGGAAATGCGGCGGCAGTAGCGGTTGCGGGAGTAGCTGCGAACGGGACGGGTGCGATCGCCGTCTGGGCCTTGGCACGGCGGCAACGTGTTCATGGTAAAGGGACGGGACGGTATGCCACGGACCAGTAAGCGGACGTAGGCCGTGAATCGCGGCAGCGTTGTGAAATTCTCCGGCGTAATCAGGCCGCCGAAGTCTTGGGCATCGTTTCGGCGTCTCCGGTTCCGATGCGAAAGGACAGACGATTGTCGACGTTGCCGAAGACAGCTGTCGCCGTTGATTCGTCGATCTGGGCGATGTACTGGTGCGACAGGGTCAGGCTCAATCCGAATTTGCGAGCTTCGCTGAGAATCGTCTGAAACGACTCGGAAGCAAAGTTCTGAAATTCATCCAAGTACGCAAAGCAGGGCCGACGTGCCGCTTCCGATTGATCGGCGCGACTCATGGCGGCGATCTGCAGCGCCGTCAGGATCAGCGAACCTAGCAAGTTGCTCGCATCCTCGCCGATCGCGCCTTTGCCGAGTTTGAGGATCAGGAGCCGCTCATCGTCGATGATCTCGCGCAGCTTGATCTTACCGTGGGCCTGGCCGAAGATGTGGCGCAAGATCGGATCGAGAGCACGTTCATGTTGGGCGAATTGTTCCCGGGATGTCCCAAGACGCGTGCATCAGCTCTTCGATCCACAGTGCAGATTCTTACGTCAGCTCTGGGCAATGTCCCAGGTTGCCAGTCGCCTGTCCTCGTCGCGGCAGAGATGAGCGATTTCAGACAACGTGTGTTCGTGTTCGTGGGATTGAATCCAAAGGCGAGTGAAACATGCAGCGATGTACTCACGCAGGCTTTTTGATAAGCTCATGGGTATCCTTTCCGGGGACTGTTTGAGTGTGACGGCGTAGCTCTGCGGAGACTGGCCGTAAGGAATTGGTGATGGCAAACTCTGAGGAAAACGGGCGTCGTGGCGACTCCACCGGACAGAGCGGACGGCCTTCACTCGTGTTTGGTGACTTTGATTGTCGAGATGTCGGAGTCTGTAATACCTGCGGCGAACTATTCGGCCCGTGTCGACAAATCGGTGTTTCGAGTGGTCGAAGTCGGCAACTTGAGCAGCTATGTGCTTGCGAGAATGGGCGAAAGGATCAGCCCAAGTGGGAACGATTCGACTTCAATGAAGTGATTACGCTCTGTCGGTGTTGTCGTGGCGTGGTGTTGCGTAGCGGCTCAAGATGGTCCGTCTGGTTTTGCGAACAGTGCCAACAAAGAGTGCAGGCTGTCAACGACATCTGCGAGTCGTACGTCATTCCGATTGGCCGTCACTCGATAATGGCATCCAAATACCGCACTGGTGCAATCGTGAAGAGTACGTTCCGCATTCCGAAGTTGAGATCAACCCTGCTAGACATTAGTCATCGCTCGGATTCACTCATCGCTCATGCACGCCAGACGACCCTTCGTATTTTGCAAACATTTGACGATCAATTACCGTGTACACCGCTGAGCGACTACTTGGATGCGTTTCAGCTTTTGCCGGATCACCAGTCACAGAGTTTTGCGGCACTATGTGAGACGATGGGTGTGCCCACTGCTGTGGTCAAAAGCGCTGCCATCGACTCGTCAGAGCAAGACGCGTACGGAGTATGACAAAACAATTGAAGGCATCATCAAGGGAATGGCGCCTCTTAAATGACGCCTTGAATGTTGTTGGTGCCTCTGCTGCGATTGGTGAAACTCCGCCATCATTTGCTCACCCGCAGTCGCTCTCAACGCTTGCTCCACGAACTTACTCGCTTCTCGACACTCCGCCCCAGAAAACCCCATCGTCTCCAGTCGTGTTTCGCCAGTCGGCGACACGATGATTTCGGTTACTTTGTTCAGGCGGCAGCAACGGTAACAATCGCCGTCGCCACAATCGTCGTGCCGCTCTCATCGCGATTCGCCGGAACATTCGGTTACCAGAGTTTCCCGAACTTTGACGCTGCCTACACGATGTCCGCACACCGCTCTGGTCCCCTTGCTTGACTCAGACGAGGTAGTTAGAGTCCCCACCATTCCTTCACGGACCTCATGCGCCGCGCTCCAGCCGATGTCGTCGCCTCTCGCGTTGCTCTGTCAAAGCTGAACACCCACTGCTCACCAAAAGCGTTCTCGAAGTAGCCGATGTACATGTTCGGATCGTCGTCGTAGATGGTCGGCGGGTCGCCGCAGGTAACGGTGTGGTGGTTCCGAGTCTGAAGCAGTGGGTCGGACACTCGATGTCCCTTAAGAGAGATGCGTCGGTTCAGAGTTTTGTGGAAATGGCAGAGAAAACCAATAACAGGTACGTCGCTGGTCGGGTTGTGTTGGTTAGTTTCTCGCGGAGAATGAACGCTTGCTGAGTTAACATTGTAGCCGCCCCGGAGGACGTCATGGCTCGCCAACAAGTCTCTCGCAATGCCCCGTGCCCATGCGGCAGCGGAAAGATGTACAAGCAATGTTGCATCCACAAGGACTTTGAATGGCTGGAGGATGACGACGGCAATATTTTCAAGTCCGTACCGGTCTCTGATGAGATGAAAGCTCTTCTTGATGAACAACGTCACTCGTTCGTCGCAAAGCACGGACGGGAACCCGGCCCTGATGATCCGGTGTTTTCAGACATGCCGCACTTTGAGCACGCCGAACACCAGATAATCGAGGCGATGAAGGAAGCGGGGATCGATCCAGCGATCATCTACGCCACTGAAAAGACCGGGCGACTGGTGACGGAAGACAACTTGCATCTCTTGTCCGATATCGAACTTGATGAATGGGAGGCGGCTGTCGAGGAGTTTCAGGCGGAGAATCGTTCACAAGAGCCACCGGAGTTTCCCATCGGCACGGTCGCTCGCTACGGCCCAAACGAAACGACCACGACGAAGATCGTTGCTGGAGTGCTTCTCGAAGTTGATGAGGAAGTGATTATTGAAAGGTGGGTGGGAA
>CAUJKL010000597.1 GCA_963204995.1 Planctomycetota bacterium
CTGGCCATGCTTTCTCGATTCTCTTGTTCGCTGTGATACTCGGACTCGGCTTCCTACAGCCTCGCTTCTGGTGCAAGTACGTCTGTCCGAGCGGTGCAGTCTTCTCGCTGGGCAATCTGTTTCGAATCACCGAGCGCAAAGTTGAATCAACGTGCATCAACTGCAACAAGTGTGTCGAGATTTGTCCATTCGATGCCATCAAACCGGACTTCACGACGCGCACGAGCGATTGCACGCTGTGCCAAACCTGCGGCGGAGTGTGCCCGACGCAGGCCATCAAGTTTGTCGAACGCTGGAACTTGGTCGAGTTGAAAGTCGAAAACGATCCACCCACAGGCGAGACATCACTAGGTCGGCGCGGCTTCTTGTCGCTTGCTGCAGGCAGTGCCGCCGCGATCGTGGGCGGAACAAGCGTTGCCATCGCGACGCGCTCGTTCGGTGCCAGGCTCGACGATCCAGCAGCCTTCCGACCGGTTCGACCACCGGGCAGCGTCCCCGAACAGCAGTTTCTCGAAATGTGCATCCGCTGCGGCGAGTGTTTTAAGGCGTGTCCGAACAACGTGCTGCAAGTCGAAGGCTTTCAGCAAGGATTGGAAGGCTTATGGACGCCGCTGGTCAAGGCCGACTGGGCCGGTTGCGAATCGAGTTGCAATGCCTGCGGCCAAGTTTGTCCCACGGGAGCGATTCGGGCGTTGCCGCTGGAGGAAAAGAAGGTCGCTCGCATGGGGCTCGCGATCGTCAACGAAAGCACTTGCCTGCCGCTGGCAAACCGCGAAGCCTGTCAGTTGTGTGTCGACGAATGCAATGCCGCCGGCTACGCGGCGATCGAGTTCATCAATGTTCACACAGCGGTCGACAGCGACGGGATGCCGATATCCGGCTCCGGTTTCGTCGCGCCGGTTGTACTCGCCGACAAATGCGTTGGCTGCGGCCTGTGCCAGACTCGCTGCTATGCCATCAACGTCAAAGCGAAACATTTATTGACGGGCTCGGCGATCGTAATCGAAGCTGGTATCGGCAAGGAAGATCGCCTGATGACGGGTTCTTACATTCAGTTGCGCGAAGCCGAGCAGACTCAACGTAGAGCCACGGCACCGACAACAGACAACGAATTCTTCGTACCGACCCACGATACTCCTGCAACGGATTCAAGTAGCCCGGGGCCACCGACCGAACCTGCGAACGACGACCCCTTTGGCCTTGGCTAGTGAGACACTGGCCATCAGGCTCACTCCGACTTCGGTGGCGGTAGCTTGAGCGGAGTGTCCCAGCGATGGACAAGATGCGTCTCGTTCTCTTCTTCGAGCAAAACTTGTTGCGTGCTGTCTGGTTCAATGTACTTGATGTCGCCAATGCCGAAATCGTGCGAGATAATTCGTGAACCCGGAGCCATCTCCTGAAACTGCGGTATGAGTCGCTTGGTCATCCACGGCAGCAAGTACATCAGGATAACGTCGGCTTGGCTCACATCGACCGTGAAGACATCTTGCTCGCGGATTTCCACGAGATCTTCCACACCGTGCAATTTGACGTTCGCCTTTGCCTCGGCGACTCTTTCAGGATCGATATCAATGCCAACTCCGTGACAGCCGTGTTTCAAAGCGGCAGTGATCACGAGCCGTCCGTCGCCACAGCCCAGGTCATAGACGACATCGTCCGGGGTTAGTTCGGCGACTTCCACCATCTTGTCGACGATCGCGTCGGCCGTCGTGATGAAGGGCGCGTTCAGTCCTCTGCGGAACTCGTCAACGGGTTGCGATGTCGGTAGAGCGTCGACTCGTTGATAGATGACGACGGTGGCGATGATGGCAACGCAAACGATCACCGCGCCACCAATCACAAGGGGACCAGTGCGGCGATGGCCTGGCCGCTCGTTGGCGGTGGGCTGTTCGGTCGACGGCGCGTCCATACGGAGCTCCTAAAACAAGAATGAAAAGCGACACGTCGCCAGTAACCGCACGCTTGTACGATTCGGACGAGAATTTAGACTGAAGCATCTTCTTATATCACAAGCCCGTCTCTAACACTCGGGGGAGCGTCTGACGCCATGCAAGATTTCGAGAAACTCGGAGCCTTCTATCTCGGCAAAATGTTCGACATAAACGCAGGCGAACTCCGCGATGAGGTGTTGTTGTACGACTCGAAGGATCTCACGACGCACGCCGTTTGCGTCGGGATGACGGGCAGCGGCAAAACGGGCCTCTGCTTAAGTCTACTCGAAGAAGCCGCTATCGACGGGATTCCGGCAATTTGTATCGACCCGAAGGGGGATATCGGAAACCTTTTATTGTCGTTTCCCAATCTGAAGCCGGAAGATTTTGAGCCCTGGATCGATAGCGGCGAGGCGACACGCAAAGGCTATTCCGTCCCCGAATACGCGAAACAGGTCGCCGAACGCTGGCGTCAAGGACTTGGTGAATGGGGCCAAGATGCAGCGCGGATCGCCAAGTTTCGCGATGCGACCGACTTGAGCATCTACACACCGGGCAGCAACACCGGCTTGCCGATGACCGTGCTACGTTCGTTCGCGCCGCCGTCGACAACAGTCATCAACGATGCCGACGCCTTTCGCGAGTGCATCATGTCGGCGGTCGCAGGCTTGCTGGCCTTGCTCAACATCAATGCCGACCCGATCAGCAGTCGCGAACACATTTTGTTGTCCAACATCTTCGATCATGCATGGCGAGCCGGAAAGGGTTTGGACATGGCGGCGTTGATTCGCGAGATTCAATCGCCGCCCTTCGACAAGATTGGTGTGATGGATCTTGAAACAATCTTCTCCGCCAAGGATCGTTTTGGACTGGCGATGCAGCTGAACAATCTGCTCGGCTCGCCCGGCTTTGCCGCGTGGATGGAAGGCGAGCCGCTGGACATTCAACGCTTGCTGTATACGAAGGAAGGCAAGCCGCGGATGTCGATCATCTCGATCGCTCACCTCTCTGATACCGAGCGGATGTTCTTCGTGACGATTCTGTTGAACGAAGTCGTGAGCTGGATGCGCAGCCAGACGGGCACTTC
>CAUJKL010000598.1 GCA_963204995.1 Planctomycetota bacterium
GCTTTAGTCCGGGCAACTATGCACAGTTCCGCTGGACGCCCTGCCACCCTACGGATCATTAGGTCCGAAGAGTCGAAATATCCACTGCCGGGGTCGTCAGGCTCCGGTGTAAGTGCCGGCATCGAACCGAACCCCAGCGGGGTGACACAGCACCAACCGCTTCCCACTGTGTCGACCCTTCGGGCCTTCGTTGGTTTTCCTTTATTGTCCGGGGCTTTACAGCCCCGGCAGAGGCTATACCGACCCTTCGGGCCGAAGAGCCAGCGTGGCCACGCTGGCTTGGCTGGTGGCACCTAGCTTGCAGAGGCTATACCGACTGGGCACACAACGAAGTTGGGTCGGTGCCGAAGAGCAAAACAGGATCTCGCCCTTAGCACCCGTTGCGGCCTTGTCGCCCTACGGTTCCGGGAATCTTTTCCTCGTGTCAACAGCCCCACACCGGTGAACAACAAGGTCGTGTTGCCGCCGTTGATCGATCCAACGTCAAGGTTGCGAAACACTCGTCGACAATCGATAATCTACCTTCATTCATCTCTGGATGTTCCCGCTTGCATTTGCAGGCGGTCGTGTCTGACAAATGATTCTTGGAATTGCGTGTCTCCAATTTAGCCCAGGGATGATCCGTTGGCTGAATACTGACAATATCGAGTTACAATCATCGCATCGAGCGTACCACGAGTTTCTGTTGCCGAAGGATAGATTGCACCATGCGCGACCAGTCACAAGTAGGCCGGACCAAGTCTTCGCAGTTCCGGCCAGAGTCCGATGTAACGCCGCTGCCGGAACGGCGCAAAGCCTTGGTCCGGCCTACAGGCATCACGGCAATTGTCGCTTGCCTGGCACTACTCCTGATTTCTCTCGTTCCAACACGAGTCCGCTCGCAAGATCACGCGACCTATGCGGTGGGCGTGTCGAAGGTGGACATCACGCCCGACTATCCAATTCGTCTCAATGGTTTCGGCGGGAGGCGTGAAGAATCGGCAGGCGTATCGCAACGGATTTACGCGCGGGCAATCGCCATTTCGCAGGCGGACGAAACGCCGCTCGTTCTGATCGCGATCGACAGCCTCGGCATTCGCCTCAACTTGGTTGACGAAGTGGCGCGGAGACTGAAGCAGCGGTTTAACCTCCCACGAGAGAACGTTGCGATTACCTTCACCCACTCGCACTGCACGCCCAAGGTCAACGGTGCCTCAGACAATATCTTCAGCCAACCCATTCCTCCTCCGCATCAAGAGCACATCGACCGCTACACGCTTGCGTTAACCAACAAGATCGAGCAAGCGGCGGTTGCCGCGATTGATAGCCGTGAACCAGCAAAACTTTCCTGGGGCGCGGGCAACGTAGGCTTCGCAATGAACCGCCGCACGCCAGGTGGGCCGGTCGATCACGATCTGCCGATGCTCGTCGTCCGCGACGTGCAAGACGATCGCATCCGCGCGGTGTACGTCAGCTATGCCTGCCATTGCGTGACGCTGTCGTTCAACCAGATCAGCGGCGACTGGGCGGGATACGCCGCCGAAATGATCGAACGGACGACGCCCGGCGCGATGGCGCTCGTTTCGATTGGCTGCGGATCGGATTCCAACCCGTCTTCTGGTGTGACGGGCGATAAAGTGGAGATTGCCGAATCGCAGGGAGTCGAGATCGCAACCGAGGTGGCTCGATTACTGAAGACGGGCTTGAAGCCAGTGACGGGCTCGCCTCACGCGACGTTGAATCGAATCTCGCTGCCATTAAACGCCCCGCCCTCGAAGGAACAATTGCAAACGCTCGTCGAGAAAGGTGGACCAGCTGGCTATAACGCAAGCACTCAACTCGCAAAACTCGAACGCGGCGAAAGACTGCTCACCGCGATCGACTATCCGATTCAAACGTTTTCATTCGGCGACAACCTGTCGATGGTCTTCCTCGCTGGCGAAGTGTGTGCCGACTATTCGTTGCGATTGAAGCAGGAACTCGACCGTGAGCGATTATGGTTGAATGCATACTCGAACGACTTCTGTTCTTACATCCCTTCCGAGCGGCTGGTTGTTGAAGGCGGTTACGGCGGCGGCAGCGAGACGCCGTACTTTGCCTTGCCAGCAACGCTGAAACCTGGTCTGGAACAGTTGATCATCGATGAGGTCAAACGCCAGGTTCCCGGATCGTTTTGTATCGGCACCGGTACGCAAGGAGTCCCGCCGAAGTCGCCGGAAGCCTCACTGCAATGTCTGCAAACGCACGACGATCTGCGAGTTGAACTTGTCGTTGCCGAACCCTTGGTCGTCGATCCCGTGGCGATCGACTTTGGCCCCGACGGTCGGTTGTGGGTGGCAGAGATGAATGACTATGGTCACGACGTCTACGAAACGTTTTCGCCGACGGGGCGAGTCCGCTGGCTGCGTGATACCGATGGTGATGGGACGTTCGATCAAGCGGAAACGTTTGTCGAGGGACTGCGGTTCCCGACAGACGTGAAAGTGCAACCCGACGGAGTGTTGATCTGTGACGCGCCGGATATTCTGTTCGCGGTCGACAAGGATGGTGACGGCAAAGCGGATTCCGTGCAAAAGCTGTATACAGGATTTGAAGTCCGCAATGCTCAAGCACGCGTCAACAGCTTGCGACTTGGCCTCGATAATTGGCTGCACGGCAGCGGTGGTTTGTTCGGTGGCAACATCACGAACGAGCGAACGAAGGAGCAGATCGATTTGTCGAGTCGCGATTTTCGTTTTCAGCCGACGACGGGCGTGATCGAGCCCGTGACCGGTCGCACGCAACAAGGCCGCTGCCGCAACGACTGGGGCGATTGGTTCGGCTGCACGAATAGCACACTGCTGCTGCATTACGCCATCGACGACGCCTATCATCGCCGCAACCCGCTGAGCGTTCCTCCGTCCACAACGATCGCAGTCGCTACCGGTCCAGACGCGAGCAAGCTGATTCCACCCGGCCAACTGGTGACATTCGAGTTGTCCGGAGCACCGGGGGCACCGACTTCGGCCTGCGGACTAGACATTTATCGCGACAGGTTGTTGGGCGACGAGTACTACGGAAATGCCTTCACCTGCGAGCCCGTCCATCAACTCGTGCATCGGTTGGTGCTCGATCCAAGCGGCGTCACGTTCAATGGCCGGCGGGCGGACAACGAACTCGACCGCGAATTCCTGGCCTCGACCGACCGCTGGTTCCGTCCCGTGCAAGTCCGCACCGGTCCCGATGGAGCGATTTGGGTTGTCGATATGTACCGCTACGTGATCGAGCATCCACGCTGGATTCCACAAGCGGCGCTGGCTGAACTCGACGTCTACGCCGGCCAAGGCCGCGGCCGCATCTATCGCGTCGTGCCCCGCGAGGCGTCGCGTCCGGTGCGTCCGTGGCCCCGGCTGGACCAGATGAGCGACGAGGAACTGGTCGGGCAATTGGATCAGCCGAATGGAACTGTGCGAGATTTGGCGCAACAGTTGATCGTGTCGCGGCAGGAAGCCACCACCACGCCGCTCTTGCAGAAGATGGTTCGCACCGCGAAGCTGCCGCAGGGTCAGTTGCATGCACTTTGCACACTAGACGGCTTGAGCGTCCTCACCGCCGAGGACGTGC
>CAUJKL010000599.1 GCA_963204995.1 Planctomycetota bacterium
ATCCAATCTCCGATCCAACAACGACAGGATTCTCACCACCGCAGATGAACGGGCCGGGGATACTGGTCTACGATGGTGGAACAGCCGCAGGACCGATCGGCGTCGGCACCGGCTGGGCCATGGACTACCAACACACCTTTACGCCGATCCAAAGCAACATTCTAGTTCCTTCCGGCGGCGTCGCTGTTCGGCGCATGAAGATCTCGGAGAACAACAGCCCGATTCCGCGCGATCGCTTCATCGCCAATTACAACTTCTTTAATGACGTCATTGGCGGCATTGGGGATGTGAATCAGTACGCATTCGGTTTCGAGCGGACGTTCTTGAACGAGAGTAGTTCGATCGAGGTTCTGTTCCCGTTCGCCTCGACACTCGCCGCCGATCAGGTTGCGAACGGCGTGATCGCGAAAAATACGCAGTTCGGTGATATCCCGATCATTCTAAAGACGATACTCGCCGAGCGGGACGAGTATGTACTGGCGGGCGGGTTGGGAATTACCGTGCCGACGGGCAGCGACGCGCGACTGTTTAACACGCTCGGCAATGAAGTCGTTCATATCGATCACTCTAGCGTCCATCTGTTGCCTTACCTCGCCTTGCTCCGTGGATACGATTCAGGCTGGTACTGGCAGTCCTTCGTGCAAATGGACATCGACACCAACGGGAATCGTGTTCAAGCCGATCTGACGGGCGCGAACTTACAACCTGTCGGTGTCTTACAAGAACAGACCCTGTTGTTCGCCGATCTCGGTGTCGGCTACCAGTTCACGGAGCTGGGAGAGGACGGTTCGCCCGCGATCGCGGCGACGGCAGAGGTGCATTATTCGACGCCCCTACAGAATTCCGACTCGATCACGGCCGGAGCACTAGATATACGTAACTTGGTCAACCGTTTCGACGTTGTGAATCTGACACTAGGCTTGAACGTGCTTACGAATCGCAAGTTCTCGATTCGCCCGGCAATGGTCATCCCGCTCAGCGACGACCAATTCGACTACGAAGCCATCGTGCAGGCAAATTACTGGCGATAGCAGCCCGCGATTCTGTGGGCAACCGCAGCTCCCGACTCTAATGAGCTTAACCAGGAACCGACGACTCGCCTTGTAAGAAGAGCCGCCTGAAATCAGGCGGCTCTTTTAGTTGATCTCATTAAGACGGGTGACTCAAGTTAGTCCAAATCCTCGTCGTCGTCATCATCGTCTTCGTCGTCATCATCATCATCGTCATCCCAGCCCAATTCATCGTCGTCTTCTTCTTCGTCATCGTCTTTGACTTCTTCCCATTCGTCGTCAAAGTCTTCGTCGTCGTCATCATCATCATCGTCATCATCGTCGAGTTCATCGTCATCATCGTCATCGTCCAAATCGTCATCGTCATCGTCATCGTCGTCCCATCCACCGACGTCATCGTCGTCGTCGAACGAATTTCGGGGAGCACCCATCGGTGCTTGGAGTTTTGAATCGTCCAAAACTTGTTCCGTTGGCCAATCAGCGACAATAGTGGCGGTCACGTCGTTCTCCTCATTCATGCGATCTGGGTCGGATCCGTTCTCAGAATTCTCTTCGTTTTGATTATCGGTGTCAGCACCGGTCAGAACTGTACTCTTTTTACCGCTCAAACTATGAAGTTCAGCAATATGCGGAAGCTTATCAATACTTTTCAGACCGAACAACTGTAGGAAACGTCGCGTGGTCGCATAGAGATAGGGCCGCCCCAGTTCTTCGCTCCGGCCCTGGATTCTTACCAAGTCGCGGTCCATCAGCTGACGGACCATTTCGCCGCAGTTGACTCCCCGGACTGCTTCGATTTCGGCCCGGCTTGCAGGTTGGCGATACGCGATCACCGCCAGCGTCTCCATCGCCGGTCCCGAGAGCCGAATTTCCCTAGGAACGTACTCCAACCGCCGCAACCAAGACGCGAACGGCGACCGGGTCAGCAACTGATATCCGCCCGCGACATCTTCAACGCGAAAGGCCCGACCGCTCGCGTCGTACAAGTCGTTCAGCTGTCGAATGAGTGTCCGAGCTTCGGTCGCGTCGGCCAAGCTGGCGAATTGGCTCAGCTTGCGGCTGGAGAGCGGCTCGCGAGCCAAGAACAACACCGATTCAAGCCGCTGAAGTCGCAGATCGCGGCCACTTCGAGAGCTACCAGCAGCGGGAGTCGTAATGTCAGAGCGGGCATCCCAGCTAACTCCCCACATCCGACTGACGACCGCCGTGGAACCGGGAGTTTGCGAGGTCCGGTATCGCAGCGCAACGCTTTTCAGCTGTTGCTGGACCGACCGACCGTGGTGGTGACGAAGCGTCTGATGCATTTCCGTTCTCGTGATGGCGTGTACTAAGGCGGAGTATACACGCTCCAGAACACCAGCAGCCCGCCAAGCCTAACGCAAGATGACTGTTGGCCGCTCCAAATGAGCTGGCTCAAGATCCGCGACTCGCCACTGTTGGAGTTCAGCCAATGCGAGTCGCATCGCCTCGTCCGGGTCATCGTCAATAACCTGGAACCGCCTCTTGTACGCCGACCCAGCCGTCACAGGCAATTCGAATTGGAATCGATATTTCGCTGATTCGGACCCCACTTGCTCCAAAATCATATAGCTGACCCCTGCTTCAACAAATTGAGCCTTCAACGCCTCGATTGTAGTGGCCATGGCGTCAGGATTTCTCGCAGCGAGCGGTGGCGGTGATCGATCGGACGCTAGCATTGTCACCGTCGTGGCGGGTTCCGCAAGGTCGTGCCCGTCCAACCTTTGGTAGGACGAAGAGCCTGCTTGGTCGTGATGGACTTGCTTTTCGAACGGCTGCCAGACCCGCATCCCACGTATGTGCTCCGAGATTTGCGGCACCGCCGCTACCGGCATTCCTAGCAGGAACGCGAGCACGACCATCATGCGAATCGCAATTGAAAACTGTTGTTTCAACGGATCAATCTCCCTAGCTTCCTTGCCCACGGCGAAGATCGTAGCGGAAATGGACGCACCGAGGGAAGATCGCTCTGCATGGAAACGACAGAACCCTGTCCACATGTGCGCCTTGGTCGCGAACGAATTTTCATTGCGGAACCCGGTAAAACCGAGAATAAGGCACTGCGTTGGGAAACATCAGCGGCAAAAGAGTCGCGGGCGCGTTCCAGCCCGGTTTGTCCTCTTTTGGTCACCCAACCAGGTTCTGAAACAGGGCGACGCAGCGTAGCCCATCTTCCACCTAGCAGACTCGGAGAAGCCTGCTCGGCTTAGGATGCTTCATCTTGCGAGACGCGATGCGTTTGGTAGACTTGCGTGTGATGAGGGTCGCCTGAAGCCGTGGACGGTTAATGTGGTACTTGACACCCGTCACTTCGCGCGGGTCGGTTTTCAACGTTGCATGACTGAGTACTTCAAGAACTAGGCGATTTATACGATCAAAAAACGTCCGCGGGAATGGCGGAATTGGCAGACGCGCTAGGTTGAGGGCCTAGTGGGGGTTAACCCCGTGGAGGTTCGAGTCCTCTTTCCCGCACTTTACACAGCAAGGACTTACGACGATCGGTCGTGAGTCCTTTCTTTGTGCCATTGCACCTCCGGAAGCAATCCGTAAGCAGTCGTGGCTTTGATATGGCGGTGACATGGCATCGTAGACACTTGGGCTAGAGATACCCTCTTGCCGGAGCAAGCAACGCTTGATCTCGTAGAGGCAGTGGGACCGGAGCGAAAGCAGGTTCCACACGAAGTAGAGTTGGTGGATTCGATCCCACCGGCACGGGCGAATTGGAATCGCCCCGCAGTTGAGATAGTCGGAAGGTGGCTGACGAATCCCCTTCGACGACTTCTGACACGAGTAGGACATTCGTCAATCCTTCAACGATGATTGTACGGTAGACCAACTCCATGCCACTGCAACGAAGCAAGATCGTCCGGCTCTGGAGTTTGCTCAGTACGCGTTGTTCAGCATTCAAGATGAATTGGAAGAGATCTGCGAACTCCGGAATGCGAAAGGCGATGCCTTCGGTCCCGGTATGGCGACGACGCTGTTCCGACTCAGGGCACGGAAGGATCGCCGTTGGCTTCTCCGCCTGTGGGAAAGGGGATCTTCTGCCAGAGACCTGAAGACCAAGGTAAAGGAAAAGCTTGGAACCGTTGCAAATGTAAAGGGCGGCAGGAAAGCAACGCAACCTACTTCGCGATCGGATGCAATTCGGCAACTTCACGATCGATGTGCAAACTGGCTCGGATGGTACGAACTGCTCGCCGATGAAGAAGAGGGTGATGTGTCGGTGGACGAATTACCGGCTCCGATTCAGAAGCAGCTACGAGCAACGATTAGAGCGGTGAAGGAATTGCAGGACTTGACGATGCAAGAAGATTGACGTTTCCCAGCGAACTCAACAGTGGCTGCGATGGTACGAGGGACTGGAAAACGCCGAGGGCATCTCCGTGCGTGATCTGCCCGATGACGTGCAGACGCAGCTGAAAGCGGTGGTGCGGGAGATTCGGAAGCTGGATGCGGCGACGAGCCGAGGCTATTCCTAGACTATCGATGACGCTCGGAACGGAAATTTGCGGCAGGGATCTTTTACCAGCCCCCAACTTCAACATAGAGAAGCTTCGCTTCGCGATCCACCCAGAGGCTGGAATATGTTTCACGCACTCGATCTGTGCATCCATACGTCTCGGCGATATGCGAGACGTTCCACCAGGGTGGTGGTCGCAACGCGATGAACGAAGTGAGGTCGTTCGAGTCCGGATCACAAGATTGCAGATTGTACGCGGCAATGACTACTTCGATGGCGGCTTCGCTTTCGTACCGAAGTGAATACCCCAACGACGCATCGAAACCTGCACGGTTGATCGTGTGATTCTCAATTATTGTGCCACTTGGCAGATCGAGCTCACGCCAAGGCTCCCACGCGTCTGGAGAATCGGGTCTGACAAGTGCAAGTATCCAAAGCCAACAAGTGAGGACGCACGCGACGACTGTAAAACGAATGAACAGATCTCGAAGGCTAAACTGCCAATGTGCATCGCCGAGCTCGCCGACTATCTGAGAGTCGCGTTCAGTCGCTTTCCAATGCCAATAACAAACCGCCCCGGTACCGAATGAGCCACATAGTGCTGCGAGCGTCGCAACCACCCATAAATCCATGCTGGATGTCCCCGAGTCGAAAAATATCATCGGGTCGAAAACTTGGCGAGTTGTGAGAATGCCGGTGACACCGCCGGCGAACGCAGCAGTCAAAACTCGAAAGCGAGGCAGCCAAAAAACCCAGGTTAGAATTGCGGCGGTCGCATGTATCGGAATAGCGTAAACGCCTGCGATGACCGAACCAATGACGAGTCCGAGTACGCAGCCAAAGATGAGCCCGAAGATACCGCCTGCGACGGTCGTTGCGAGCCATGCAACAGTCCAGAACGTGACAGTCGTTCGATCCACGCAGCTTCCTCTGAATGATACGCTCGCCACCAGGATACCATCGCGTAGGATGAATTCGGTATAGATTGGTTAAGGATATCATCCGCAGTCTAACTACTTGACGCACGAATTTCCGATGACCGGAGTGAATTCCCCATGGGATACGACGAACGACAGCAGCCCAATGCATCTGGAGCCCTAGTCGCCGTCATTGGCAGCGGTTTGGTTCTCGCCATTCTGGCAATCATCGTCGTTGCGGGCGTTGGTCTGTTCTGGGTGCCAGCGAGAACACAGCAGGCACAGGCTGTCGCCATGGAGGAACGTGCGATTGCCGAGCTTCACCGAGCGGGAGCCGAGGCACACCTAGCGGATGCAATGGCCCAGTTGGAACAGTCGCGGGTTGCGACTACGCCAGATACGAGAATCAATTTCGTGCTGAAACTTGATCGCGAAGGAAACATTAGCGTCGACGACGAAATGATTGGCTTAGATGAGCTGAAGACGCGGGTTGCAAAAGCCAAGAGTGAATCGAGCAACGAGTTTTTGGTGCGTGTCATCGCCGACTCTGATTGTCCCAAGCGACATATCAAGTTCGTCGCGGCGGTCTTCGACGAGGTGGGCGACGTCGCTTGGCATGTCGTGTCGCCGGAAAACGCGGACGCACCGCTCCGAGGCAGTGATTTTATTGGGTGGGATAGGCTTCCAGCCTGTCAGAAATACGGGGAAAATGACAGGCTGGAAGCCTATCCCACGATTTTTTCACAACCTCTCCCCGAACTGAACGATGTCCCGAACTAGCGATCAGTTAGTCACGTACAGCCACTCCCTGACGTCCATCAATGCGAACCCTAACAAATTACTGGCCTGCCATTCACGCGGAACCACGCTCCGACGAAAGCTTGGGATATTTCAGCGATGGAAGTCTCACTCAGTTGGTGCGAGGATAGACTTGGTGCAGTAGCCAGTTACCCCCACTATTGCGAAAGACTATCCGCAAGGTCGATTCCTTCGATGAGGGAAAGCGGGGGCGGGCCTTCCAGATGGCGACCTCGCCGGTCGTGTTGGCGTCGATCGACAACTCTACGACTAGCTCATATTGCATCCGGCTGCGAAAGTGCGTCCCACTGGACGCCTTGGCGGCATCATTGTCAGGGGTTTCATCCAGCCACTCGGCCATGCTCACGAAGAATTCCTTTTCGCTTCGACCATGTTGCTGGAGACGTCGCTTTAGTACGCCGACCTCGATAACGCTCGGGTCACTCGCCGTTGCCGGCGAGCCGACTCCCTGGATATCACTGGTGCTGAGGCCGTAGGCGTGAAGCCAAGCCTCGACATCTTCCACTTCCTGCACATTCTGCTGATAGGCTGCGTGTAACATCGCCGTGTTTTGGAACAGTAATTCGTCTTGGCCAACTTCCGTCCAACATTCCCAGTATTCGTCCCACTGGCCTGCTGCGGCTGCACGGTTTGCCGTGCTCAGCATTTCCCGCTGCAAACGCGATTGTGATGCATTTGGCTGCTGGCAGCCGACGAGAGAGGTCAGCAATACCACACCGGCGATCACGCGATTGTGGCGGCTGCCGGATCGCAGATTCTTGTCTCCCTAATCGAATGGTCTAACGACGCTTCAGAAGCTTCACCACTAAGGCAACAGCCAAGAGGATCAGGATGATGGTTGCGAACACCAGGGCAAGTTCGAGCCGGAACATCGCATGCTAGCCTTTTATGAAGTGTGCAGAGACTTCGTCCCAATAGCCTCGAACGATCAAAGCCGATTCATGAGTCCCTCACCGGACACATCGCCAGCATTTCCAAAGTCGGTTCAACAGGATTACCATCCATTCCACCGGCTTCAGCAACAAGTACACAATGTCCGCCATCCACGGGAAAACAATAAGACGGGCAACTGTTGGAGCGAAGCCGTTGTAGATCGAGCGTAACACTCGGTGGAGTTGGGGAACCTTCGCCGAGAGAATCGCCTCGAATTGCCAAAACGTCAGCAGTTGACGGTTCACTATGCATCCAGAATCGTCTCGCCATGTTCGCACCAACCACCAGTGCCCACGACTCGCGGCTGTGACGATAAAGCAGCTGGGTGGCGGTTGATTCGGCAACTGTTCGTAAAACTGCATCGCCAGTGGAATCTTCAAGTAGAAAGAACCGAGCACGGACGTCGCCCAGGCAGACAATAACGCGAAATACGCGAACGGGTGAATCTTGCCGAATTCAGCGTGCTTAGCCACCAGCCTGAGATAGAGACCGTACTCGACACTTACAATGGCGGGAATGTACGCAAGTAGCGGAGGACAAAACTTCATGAACAGTGCCGCTCCGGTGTACCACATCGAGATTCCGATGAGCGTCAGGATCATCATGAAATGGAATCGCGATTGCCTTACACGGCGTGGATGCAGCAGTCCCGCGACGAAACTAATGACCCCAATCCAATAGATCGGCCAAAGCGTGTAGCCTGCCGGTGCGTCCAGGACATAGTATAACCAATGAAAGCCTTTCTCACCCTTCCACTTGGGCTCGAACGCGACCGTGGCCAACATCATCATGCAAACTGAGTGAATGCCTGGAGACAGGAACAGAAGTATTCTTTCCCATCCCCGAAAATCCAGATCGCTTCTGATCGACAGTAAAATCACGCTCGCTATCGGCAAAACGAAAGTGGCGATCAAGACTGAGAAACCGAACACCGCCCCGAACAGCTCCGTTTCGCCGAAGATGCGACCGATGCCCAGCAACACGGCAACGACAACCGTCGCGATGAACAACGAACGCAGGCGAAACTGAAAGGGCTTCGGTTTGCTGGGCACTTCATGCCTCGACCGGAATTCTTGATCGATGGAAATGTCGTTCGATGGCTCAGTCACAGTACCGCAGACGCCTACGCTGCCAGGATGGGGTTCCAGAATTGCTTGAGCTATTCTACCGATGATTCCGCTAGCCAAGCAGTCAGTGCCTCTACGGCCCGTTGCAGGTGGCCTTGTCGTCGATTACTGATTCCGGTCCAATCTGAATCCCAGCATTTCCTTCGCGAGGCTTTCGTCGCGTTTCGCAAGCATGGCTCTTGGTTGCCTTTGCTGTGTCACCGCAACCAGATGAAAAGCAGGATGCCGATCCCAAGAATGCATGAAACGGAGAGACAGCCGAGTAGCCAGGGCCGACTTCTGCCATCGTCGCCGGGATGGATGAACACATCCAGCGTATGAAGTCCGACCTCAACAACCACATCCAACCAGTCGCTCATCGGTCCACGCAATTGCGATTCGCAGTAGTTTCCCCCCCGTAAGTCTCTGTTCGTACCGAGGTTCTGTTTCTTGGCCAGACCGATACGTCCTGACCGATCTTGCGAGTTTCGAGAGCGAACGTGGTACGATAGAAACGAATTGGCCAAAAGCACATCCTGGGTTAAGTCGCCTAGGAAGATCTAAAGCGTTGCTCTCGGATATGCCTCTTAGTCGTTTCTGGTGTGACAATGGAACCAGCAGAAGTCACGACGAACGCGTCACAGCGACCACGACGCTGGAAGGTCGTCGTCCCGCTTTTCGTTGCTGCTGGACTTGTCGCAGGTTGCATTGGTGCTTTTGGCTTGGTCAGCGGCGTCCAAGAGGCGGTGCTCGATTCCTACGCACAAATGTGGATTAC
>CAUJKL010000600.1 GCA_963204995.1 Planctomycetota bacterium
GGGCTGCCAAAGATTGGTCACACGATCGGACGCTTGATCGAATCGATTCGGATGTTTCGTAACCGGCTTGATGTCATGGGCTTGATTCTGGTAATGAGCATGGGGGTTCACGCCATGCTTGCACTATCGATCTTTCTGATCGCTCGGGGGCTGTTCGGCCAGACCCCGACGCTCGGTGAGCACATGATCATTGTCCCGCTGAGCAATGTCGCGGGTGCAATTCCGTTTATGCCAGGCGGACTGGGAACGTTTGAGTTCGCGATGGAGAAACTCTACATCTACGTTCCAGCCAACGGACCGGGAGAAGTCATCGGCGTGTTGGTCGCATTGACGTATCGAATAGTAACGATCGCGATCGCCGCCGTTGGCATCGTCTATTACTGGACGTCGCGGCGCGAAGTTCGGGAAGTTATCAAGACCGCCGAGCACACCCATGATGACACCAGCGTCTAGGGACCAGGGTGGCGAGCCATCGCGGTAGAGGGCGTACTCCTTCGCCAAATACTCCGCCGCCAGCGTCGGGTCAAGGTCCGAATTGAACCCGGCTGAACACCTCCAGCCGCTGACGCTCCTGCGAACTTATCGAAATCGTCTCTACTGCCTGTCTCCTTAGGAAGACAGCTATCACGGGGATATTTCTAATGACACATGACACCTTGAAGATCGGTCTCGGTGTTGCGTCGCTCGCTCCGACGGCTACGCTTGTTGTTTGCACTTCTGTTTCACGAATCGCACACCGTCGAGAAATTACAATGCAACGCCAGGTCTATTTATCCGGCCAGATGGTCGCCGAAGCCGACGCGAAGATTTCGATCTTTGATAGCGCGGTGTTACTGGGTGATACCGTCACGGAATCGACGCGCACGTTTGGACATCGTCCCTTCAAACTGGAGGAACATGTCGCACGTCTCTATAAGTCGCTGAAGGTGACACGGATCGATCCGGGCATGAATGCGGTCGAAATGTTGGACGTCACACTTCGCATGCTGGAGGCGAATCTGACCACGTATGGCGAAGAGCAGGATTGCTGGATCGTCCATAACATTTCGCGAGGCCTGTCGATTCCTGGGCCTGACCCCACCGTGCAACGAAGCGGTGCGACAGTGATGATCTACACGCAGCCAATGGATCTGCGTGGCTGGGCCAGGTTTTATACCGAGGGATGCCATGCGGTCACGCCAATGAGCCGCATTGTCCCGTCGCAATCACTCGACGCTCGCATCAAGAATCGCAGTCGCATGGCCTATACGCTTGCGGAGATGGAAGTAAAGTTGGTTGATCCCGAGGCGCAGAGTGTGATTCTCGACATTCATGGCAATGTCGCGGAGAACAAAGGAGGCAACGTGTTTGTCGTTTCCAGCGGCGTGCTCAGGACGCCGCGTCCAACGAATTGCCTCGCCGGAATCAGCCGAGAAACCGTCATGCAACTCGCGAACAATCAAAATATCCTTGTCGAACAGACAGAACTGCAACCCTACGACTTGTACACTGCCGACGAGGTGTTCTTTACGAGCACGCCATATTGCATCATGCCGGCAACAAAGTTCAATGGGCTGCCGGTCGGGGATGGCCGAGTTGGACCGATAACGCAACGGCTGCTCGCGGCATGGAGCGAGCTGGTAGGGCTCGATATCATCGAACAAGCTACGAAACAATTATCTAGGAGTGCCTCGTGAGCGAAGCAATTAACCATCCATTAAATCGCAAGTTGCGGATGGCACTCGTTGGTGGTGCCGGGGCCGCGTTTATCGGCCGCGTCCACGCGACAGCCGCCCAACTAGACAGCCGCGCCGAACTAGTTGCTGGTGCGTTGTCGTCGAACCCGGAGAAGTCGCGCGCGGCGGCCCCCTCGTTCGGGATCGCGGAAGATCGCGCGTATGGGTCGATCAGCGAGCTAATCGACGCGGAGCTGGCACTTCCTGCGGATCAGCGGATCGACTTTGTAAGTATCGCGACACCGAACTTTACTCACTTCGGTATCGCGAAGGCGTCGCTCGAAGCTGGCTTCAACGTTCTGTGCGATAAGCCGATGACGACCAATGTGCCAGATGCTGATGAGTTAGTACGGATCGTCAGGGAAACGGGAGCCGTGTTTGCACTGACACACAACTACACCGGCTATCCGATGATCCGCCAGGCCCGCGAGATGATTGCGAACGGTGAGCTTGGCGAGATTCAAGCCGTGCGATCGAACTATATTCAAGGCTGGATGTGCGGGCTGAAACCGGACCCAAATCCACCGCGTGGTGCCTGGAAGACCGATCCAGCGAAGGCGGGGTCCGGTTCGCTGGGCGATGTCGGCACACACGCCTACAACTTGATCTGCTATGTGACGGGGCTGACTGCGACAGAAGTCTCGGCCAACATGCGGATCTATCAGCCGGGAGGAAAACTGGACGACTATGGCCAAGCCACCATCGCATTCGGCGAACGGCAGCTCGGCACCATTACGTTCAGTCAGATCTCGCACGGTCGGCTAAACGACTTGACGCTCGAAGTCGATGGCACCAAAGCTTCGCTGCTCTGGCGACAGGAGCAGCCGAATGAGTTAATCGTCCGCAAGACTGGCGAAGCGACTCAAATTTATGAACGACATCCGGCGGCGGCCTACATCAACGATTCGTGTCGTGCGGCTTGTCGAATCGCCGGTGGTCACCCCGAGGGGTTCTTTGAAGCATTCGCCAATATTTACAACGCGGCATTCGACGACATGGTCATCCGAGCGACGGGGGGAACCCGCGCGGAGGCAAATCTGTATCCCAACGTGCTGGACGGTGCAAAAGGCGTGCGATTCGTCGAAGCCTGTCAGGCAAGCAACGACGAGCGAGGGGGCTGGAAGCCGTTAAAGGAGCGGGACTAACGTGGGTTGACGACGCGAGATTGGGCCATTAAAATCCGACCCAAGTTTAACAATGGTATGGGTTTGTGCAAACACTGCACTGCCCAAGCAAATACTTATCAGCGATCCAAATCTAAGAGTTAGCGGAGTCGATGATGGCAAAATCTGCATCCAAAGAGGGTGACGTCTTCGATGAAGACCGCTTGTGTCGCCTGATCGAGATGATGAAGGAGCACGACCTGAGCGAAGTCGACCTCCAAGAGGATACGCAACGAATTCGCTTGCGTCGCGGCACCGCTCCGGTGGCTGCCGCAGCACCCGTTTATGCGGCTCCTCCGACCCCGATTGCTGCCGCAGCCCCAGTCGCTTCCGTCGATGGCGATAACATCGTGGTGATTAAGAGCCCGATGGTCGGAACCTTATACAGTAAACCCAATCCCAAATCGCCTCCCTTCGTCAAGGTCGGCGACCGCGTCGATCCAGAAAAGACGATTTGCATCATCGAAGCGATGAAAGTCTTTAACGAGATCCCCGCCGAAACGTCCGGTCTCGTGGTCGCTGTCCTCGCGCAAGAGGGCGAGGCAGTCGAGTTCGGAAAGCCACTCTTCAAAGTCGACACTAAAGGATGAGAGGGAGCTTAGAGTCTAGAGTCCAGCGTTCAGAGCCAAGCGCTCTTGATACCCTGTTCTGGCTCTCGACTCTCGACTCTCGACTCTCGACCCTCCATGTACAAACGAATTCTAATCGCAAACCGCGGCGAGATTGCTCTCCGAATCATTCGCGCGTGTCGCGAGATGGGGATTGAAACTGTTGCGATCTTCAGCGAAGGAGATCGTGGGAGTGCCTATCTCGATCTGGCGGACGAAGCGTATTGCGTGGGCCCGGCCAAGTCGGCTCAGAGCTATCTGAAGATCGATCAAGTCATCAGCGCTGCCGAAGTCGGCAACGTTGAAGCGATTCATCCTGGCTATGGCTTCTTGTCCGAGAATGCACACTTCAACGAGGTCTGTCGCAGCTGCAAGATCGATTTCATTGGGCCAACCCCCGAGGCGATGGAGAAGCTCGGAGATAAGAATACGGCACGGTCGATTGCTCGTGCCGCAAATGTTCCGGTCGTGCCCGGCAGTGACGGGCTGCTGACGGACGAAAACGATGCCGTTCGCGTCGCACATGAGATTGGCTTTCCGGTGCTGATTAAGGCGACTGCCGGTGGTGGCGGCAAGGGGATGCGAGTCGCCGCCAACGAACTCGTGCTCAAGACAGCCATTCAGCAGGCGCAGACCGAGGCCCAAGCAGCATTCGGCAACGCCGGTGTCTATCTGGAAAAATATGTCGAGCGGCCGCGTCATGTGGAAGTCCAAATCATCGCGGATCATCATGGAAACGCCGTTCACCTCTGGGAGCGTGAATGCTCGACACAACGCCGGCACCAAAAACTTATCGAAGAGAGTCCCGCGCCAAACCTTCCGGCGGCGACTCGCCAAGCGATGTGCGAAGCGGCCGTGCGTTTAATCAAGAGCTGCAACTACACGAACGCCGGCACAGTCGAATTCATCGTCGATCAGCAGAATAATTTCTACTTCATCGAAGTGAACGCTCGTATTCAGGTCGAACATCCTGTCACGGAAATGGTGACCGGGATCGATCTGATCAAAACGCAGATCGCGGTTGCGGCGGGGGAACCGCTGCCCTTCACACAGGACGACGTTGTTCAGCGCGGTTTCGCTATCGAGTGTCGTATCAATGCCGAGAACCCGGATCGGAACTTCCAGCCCAGTCCCGGTAAGATCGAACGGATGTTTATCCCCGGCGGCTTTGGTGTACGTTTCGACTCACACGCCCATCAGGGTTACGTAGTACCTCCGCACTACGATTCGATGATCGGCAAGTTGATCGTCCATCAGCCGACGCGAGCCAAGGCCATCGCCTGCATGTTGCGAGCTTTGGATGAATTGCGAGTGGAAGGAATCTCGACGACCGCTCCCTTCCACAAGAAGGTGCTGCAACACGCCGAATTTGCGGAAGGTCGCGTGGATACGAGCTTTGTCGAACGCGTCTTTCTGAGCAAGTAGCTTAAATAACTCGACGGAATTAGGCGGCGACAGGTTGGTTGCCGTTCCCACGTCCTTGGCGAGTTTCTTGTCGGCAAATAGAATCGTGAAGTTCGCGGTCAAATTGCCAAGCAAAGGGAGAGTGAATCGATGGCCAATACGTTATCTAGGCCGGCCAAGTCGGAATCGAGCTTCAAACGTGTCGCTGTCTTGTTCGCCGGTGGACCAGCTCCTGCCGCGAATGCCGTAATTTCGACTTGCGCCACGTCGTTCTTGCGGAACGATATTCAAGTGCTCGGAATAATGCACGGATATTCGAGCTTGATCGACTACACGCCTGAGAAGCCCCTCGAAGTTGGCCGTGACTATCTAGTTCTCGATCATAAGATCTTGAAGCGAACCCGCAACTCGCAGGGCATCTTGATCGGTACTGCGCGGGCCAACCCTGGCAAGAGCGTCTCGCATCCATCCCACTTCGACGATCCCGAGAAGAGCGCTCCACTGAAGCGAACCTACGATGCCTTATGCTCGTTGAACGTCGATGCGTTAATCTCGATCGGTGGTGACGATACGTTGAAGACGGCCAACAAGCTCAAGCTGTTTCAAGATCGTTTGCCGGAAGGCTCGAAGCGAATTCCTGTTGTTCATTTGCCGAAGACAATTGACAACGACTATCACGGCATCGATTTCACCTTCGGATTCTTTACGGCGGTCGACACGTTGGCGACCGAGATTCGCAATCTGTTGCACGATGCCGAAGCCGGCCGCGCCTACTTCCTGGCCGAGACGATGGGACGCAGCGCCGGCTGGTTGGCGTACGGGGCGGCGATTGCCGGCGAAGCCAGTTTTGTCATCAGCGTCGAAGACATCAACGGCGACTATGCGAGCGAAGAGGAAGTCACTGACAGCGAAAGCGGCGAAACCACGCTCCGCAAAATCATGAACGTCGAGCGGGTCGTCGAACGAATCGTGAGGACGATCGTGGCTCGCGAAAAAGAAGGTAAGCAATACGGTGTTATCGTCATTGCTGAGGGGTTGGCCGAGTTCCTGCCGGCAAAGTATCTCGAAGGAATCCCTCGTGACGATCACGGGCATATTTCCATTGCACAAGTCGAACTGGGGAAAATGTTCGCGGGACTCGTGTCGAAAGCGTACAAGAAGAAGACGGGCAGTAGCCGCAAGGTGAATGGAGTGCAACTGGGTTACGAGTCGCGTTGTGCTGCGCCGAACGCCTTCGACGTCATGCTGGGCAGTCAACTTGGCGTGGGAGCCTATCGGGCCCTGGTGCAAGAGAAGCTGAACGGCGTCATGGTCTCCGTATCGGGCCAGCTCGAACTGCACTATGAATCGTTCGAGAAACTGGTCGATCCCGAGACTCTGGTGACCAAGGTTCGT
>CAUJKL010000601.1 GCA_963204995.1 Planctomycetota bacterium
CCATCCGGCCGTTCTCAATTCCCGCAGTCGTTACTACTTGAAATAGTCTGGGAAAAATGCGATGACTGTACCCAGTCAGCCGGGCAGGTCGTAAGGTCTGCTATGTGTCGCGTTTATCAAACTAAGTAGGGGGGGATTTACCATGTCGCGTTTGACCATATCTCGACGGCAGTTCGTAGGCGGTGGCTTGTGTGGCGGTGCCTGTCTGTGGGCGGGGCGAGCGAGCGCCCAAGACAATAGTTTTTTTTTGATCTCAAACTGCACCGAGAAGGTCGCCGAGACCTCTGAAGAGTATCAGGAGGTACAGGCACAAGCCTTCCTGCTGAATCCAGGCAATCAAGAGCGGTTTGAACGATCTCAGTTGGCGCTCGGAATGCCTCAAGCCTTGGTGGCATCTGCGATTCCCGCAGATAGCATCCCAGATGACGCGCAGCAGATTGCGCTAACGCGGTCGTTGTTGTGGGATCGAAACATGGGGCAGTTGAAGATTCGAGTTGCAACGGGAGCGCCCACAAATGTTCAGAACGGGATCGATAATGCGATTGCAACCTGGCAGAAACACGTGCCCTTTAAACTAGTAAAGTCGGATGTCGGAGCAGATATCAAGATCGAATTCAGGGCAAAGGGACATTGGTCGTATGTTGGGACGTCGTCCAAACAGCACGATCACTCGATGAATCTGCAACCGAACCTCTCGAACGAGAATTACCTTCGAGTCGCGTTGCACGAGTTTGGCCATGCGCTGGGCGCAATCCATGAGCATCAACAACCCGGCGTTCGGATCGATTGGAACCGAAATGCGGTCTACGCATACTACGCCCGAACGCAGAATTGGAATCGAGCCATGGTAGATCAGCAAGTGCTCAACAAATACGACGACCCAAACAGAACGCAATTCAACGCTTCGGCATATGATCCCACCTCGATCATGCAGTACCCAGTTCCGAAAGAACTTCTTAATTCCGGCGAGGGCATCCCGTGGAATGATACGCTCTCCACGCTTGATGTGACGTTTATGCGTACCAGCTATGGATTGCTGGGGAATGGAGACGACTCGAAGCCGGGTACACCAGACTCCAAGGCCGTCGCGGTACGGCGCGCGGATCTACCGTTGGGTTTGACCGGACGTGTCGCTGAAGAGATCAAAGTTCCGCAGGATGCGATTTTGTACAAAATCGAAATTATCGAGGCCGGTAATTATCGGATCGAAACTTACGAAGATAACCCATCCATCACGATGAAGTTGTCTCTGTTCGATACGGAAGACGTCAAAAAGAAACCATTGGAGTCGAATCATCACGGCGGCGCTCGTTTATTGAATGCGCGAATTGATCGCGATCTTGCAAAGGGAACCTACTACGTTCTTGCCGAACACTTCTTCAAGACCGCGACTTCCTTCGGTAAGTTTAACATTCGCGCCTCCAGGCAATAAACTTTGACTACTCGCCCTAGATTTACTGACCGTTACTTCGAGGCGAACCGCCTTAACCCCAACACTAAAGCAGACGATTCAACCTATTGCTGGAGTTGATCCGACGATAGTGGTATTACTGCGTTTGCCAGTGATACGCTGTCTGAGTGAGGAAAGGGGGGTTCGATGATTCGATGGGTTTTCAGCGTCGTCGTGATCGCGGTGATATTTTGCGCCCCGTTGGGAACGGGAAACAGTTCTCGCGCTGGGGGGCCGGACCAAAAGGGCTACTCCAAGTCGTATGAGTCCCAACGCTGCGATTACGGACACCATCATCACTCTTGTCTGAAGGATCCGCCCCGCGCGACGGTGGCCCACGCGATTGCCGCCCCGCAGACCGTGGCGGCGCAAATGAGCGTCGTCAACCCATTTGCCTCGAATCGGAGCGACTTAAATCCGAACGTGTTGCGTGCGCTTGCAGACCTAATGGAAGAAAGGCGAGAGAACACCCCGCAATCGAGCGTCAACGAACCGAGCCAAAAAGGGAGTTCGAGAAACTCGCTTTCGCCGCAAGCCACCGGAAGACGCGACCTGGAAACGGAAGTCAATCGATTGGAAGACAAGTTAAATAGCCTAGAAGCAAGCATCGAAAAGCTGAATGAATCGACGACCCGCATGCTCAAAGCCTTAACCGACAACGGATAGTCAGACGCCGTCGAAGCAAACTAGAAGCCTCATGAGACTTTCGTCCCTCGCAGCGATAGATCGATTTTGAGGAGCTGCGAATTCCTGAAAAAAGTAGAGTTTGACTCATCGGAGAACAGCAACGCGACGCCACGAGAGTTAGTTCACACGTTCAGTTGGGGCTGTGGAAATGGGTGCAGAAATGAAAAGATCATTCGTTGCTTTCTCAATCTTCTTGTTATTGTCCAGTGCCGCGTCTGCTCAGCAAGTTATTGCGACGCCGGTCAGTTGTGTTGGGTGCGGTGGCGAAAGATATCATTACGCTCATTGTGATGCCGTTCAAAAGGGAGTAAGTCAAAAGGGTATGCCCGTGTCGGCGCCTCTGGAGTCGCCGCAAGGGCAGTATTTGGCACCGCCAGCAAATGGCCCCGTGTTTGGTGAATCCAACTCGGTCGGCGTCGAAGGTCTTGGTCTTCACTTTCCACCGCTAAATCTCCAACTTCCCACACTGAAGCTTCCGTCTTTGTTCAAAGTTCGGAACAACGCGCGGATGGTGACGAATCCTTCCGAAGCTCCATTCGTGGAGGGTGCGCCAACTAGCGCCCCGATCCAACTCATGATGGTCCCGAACTCTCCACCAGCTTCATCACCGGTAGAGCCGGATGCGGCGAACTCCCCAGTGCAGCAATCACCTAGCCAAAAGTCTCCCGTGCAGCAAAGTTATCGAGGTGCTTCATTCCAACAAGAGCCAACCGCCAACCATGCACAAATGGAGGAGGTTCGCAGACTTCGGCTTCAACTGGATAACTTACAGCAGATGCTCGTAAGGATCGAAGCCGCGAAAGAGTTACATCCCATTCACGCGACCAGTGTGTCTTCGCGGCTTCCGGCCACGCAGTACGAATACCGACAGAGTTTCGCCCAGCCCGCCAATTACACTGAACCGGCGCGATTACCATTCCCCATCGACGGGCTCCAGAGATTGCCCGCCACTCATTGAGTACGACTGTTCGAACATGATTTGCGAATGTTCACTCGAGTTCGCGATTGGCTGGCTTCACGCCTTTGACGTACTTGCCGAAGCCGAAAGGCGTCGGATTGTATTCGCCAACCAGTTCGACGTTGGCTTTGGCGGGAACCTCCATCTCTAGTCCCCAGAAGCAAGCGTTTGCGATTAGCCGGCGCGTGCCTGCGCTGACGAGATCGGTGGCGGCTCCCATCGTCGTGCAGAAGACGCGGGAGGTGTTGCCGGTTTCGCCTTGGTACATGCGGGTCCAGGCGAGTGGCATCATGGGGTTGTT
>CAUJKL010000602.1 GCA_963204995.1 Planctomycetota bacterium
GGATGTCCGAAACCAACGTCGGAGTTAGCAAGAACTCGTCGAGTAGGTCGCAAACCTCCTGGGTGAGCCGGATCGCTTTTGGCTTGCTGGGCCTATTGCTGATTGGGATCGTGCTTGCCTACACGGTGTTGTATTTCGGGAGTGTGAACGGCGAAGAGTTCTCGCCAGACTCGTTTAAGCGGCGAGGATTCGCCTACTTCGACATTCCGCTGCTAGGGCTTCAGATCACTCCGATTCGCCATTTCGATACGACACAAGATCTGGAAAAGTATTTAGTCGCTGAGAAGCTACTGCCGAAAGCCGCACAGCCCGAAAATCGCTGGGATCTTGTCATGGCATCCGTCGGCAGGCGCAGTCTGACCCATGGCGACGCGCGGATCCTGTCCCAGTACTTGGACGCCAGGAACAAAGACGGCGATAGCGTTTGGCTGAAGTGGTCGGAAGACCATGTCGAAATGGCAAAAGTACTCTGGCCCGCCGTCGCCAAAGTGGCCCGACAAGAACTCTACAGCTTCGTCCCGGACCTGTTCGTTCTCGCTCGATCATCGTCAGCACCCGATCAGCTTCAGCAAATGATCGATCAGGCGTTGGCGGACAAGTATTACCTGACTGCTGAAACATTGGCGGCCTTGGACCAGCAAGATGTCGCTGCCGAGTTGTTCGCAGAAGTTTTGCACTACGCGCCCGATCGAGCGGAAACCGTTCGCGGGCGGGATAAGTCCGCCGATACGAATGCATCAGATCTACCTCGATAACAACGCCACGACCAGGATGCTGCCGGAAGTTGCCGAGGTCATCGCCGAGGCCCATCGGGCAGGATACGCGAACCCAGCCAGCCAGCACCAAAGTGGCCAGCGAGCGCGTCGGGTTTTGGAAGACGCTCGCGAGCGGATCACGAAGTTACTGGGCGGCGAGACGGCGGGTCTCAAGCCGGATCGTTTACTCTTCACCAGTGGCGGAACCGAGTCGAATAACCTCGCCCTCCGCGGCTTGGCTAGACCCGGAAACGCCGCAAACATCGTCATCTCGCCGCTCGAACACCCCAGCATCTCGGAAACGGCTTTGCAACTGAGTCGCTTTGGCGTCGAAGTCCGGCGACTGCCCGTCGATTCGTGTGGGGTTGTGCAAGCCGAGAAGCTCAGCCAACTGCTCGATGAGCACACTCGACTGGTCAGTGTGATGCTTGGAAATCACGAGACGGGGGCCCTCCAGCCGGTCCAGGAGATCGCCAAGCTTGCTCGAGAACGCGGTGTGCCCGTTCACTGCGACGCGGTTCAAGCGGTTGGCAAGATCCAGGTCGATTTTCGAGCACTCGGCGTCGACGCACTTTCTGTATCGGCTCACAAGCTGCACGGACCAATTGGAATCGGCGGCCTATTGCTACGGCACGACGTTACACCGGCACCGATGATGACGGGCGGATTTCAACAGCAAGGCATCCGCCCTGGAACGGAATCCGTCTCGCTCACCCTGGGATTCCTCAAGGCTTTAGAGCTTTACGCCGAGCGAGCGGTCGAAAACGAGAAACGCATGCGGTCGTTGCGCGATACGCTGGAAGATCGCCTACGGGCCGAGATCCCTTCGCTGGTCGTCAACGGCTGTGAGGCCGATCGCCTGCCGCACACGTCGAACATTTCCTTTCCGGGCCTCAATCGACAAGCAATCGTTCTGGCACTCGACATGGCCGGTGTAGCCTGTTCAACCGGATCTGCTTGCGCCAGCGGATCGAGCGAACCATCGCCGGTCCTGATCGCGATGGGGCTGGCCGAGCCGGTAATTGAGGGCTCGATCCGGATCAGCCTGAGCCGACTGACCACCGCCGCTGACATCGAGCAAGCTTCGCAACACATCCTTCGTGTTTATAAGACCTTACAGCGACGATAACCGGCTCAAAATCTCGCGGCAACGGCTCGCAAACCGGGCGTCGAACCTCTATAATCTGCGGTTTGTCGCAAGTCTTCATTCTCATGCGACTTAATTCACAACTCGTGAACCAGCGGACGGAGTCGGAGTGGTCGGAAGCGTCTTTGCCATCCCTCGAAAAACTTCGAATGGACGAAACCCTGTTGCCCGGGTCCAGGAACACAGTTCTCGCGGCAATGGTATCGCTCCACGCGATCGCGTGGCGATGCCTCTCGCTAACTTCATCGCCGGGCCAGAAAACGCTCTGGCAGAACTTGCCGCTGCGTCCGTGACCGACCAGTGGGTTCGATTCAATCCGCTGCTCATCTCCGGGTCGGCTGGCGTTGGCAAGACTCACCTGGTGCATTGCCTGCTTGAGGCATCGCAGAGTGTCTACCCCGATCTTCGCTGTCTGTGGCTCACCGGTGCGGATTACGCACGAGCGATCGCCAACGGCATCGATGTAGACTCTATCAGCGATGTTCGCGCCGCACATCGTGGCGTCGATCTGCTGCTTCTCGACGGACTACACGAACTCGCCACGAAGCCACTCGCACAGCAAGAACTAGTTCACACCATCGACCACCTGCTCGAACTGGAGGGCCAAGTGATCGTCACTTCGCGATTTGCGTTGGACGAAATCAGCTCGCTGTTACCGGCACTTGTCAGTCGGCTGTCGGGCGGCCTGCACATTCCGATCGTGCCTCCTGCTGCTACGACGCGCGGTGTCATCCTCGCCGAATTGGCCCGACAAAATGATGTTGTCATTCCACCGCAAGTAAGTCAGCGTTTGACGAGCGATTCGAACCGCCCACGGTCGAAACCGTTATTGGTACAAGATCTCGCAGCAGCAATCGCCGAGCTACGTTGTTTCTCGGAGAAGACCACCGACAAGGTTGTCAGTGCGGTTGATCGGATCGTTTCTAGAACGGACAGCGTTCTTGAAGTAACCGCCAAGGACGTTAACAAACGCGTTGCTAAATACTTCAACGTGACCGTTCGCGAGTTGACTGGCACCTCACGGCGTAAGACGGTCGTTCGTGCTCGCGCGTTATCCGTTTATCTCATCCGGACGCTTGTGGGATCAAGTTTCCAAGCCATCGGGCAGAACCTTGGTGGACGCGATCACTCGACGGCAATGCACGCCTTTCACAGAGCACAGGAGTGGCTCGATTCCGATCCCGGTTTCGCTCGAGCCGTCGCCGAAGTGGGAGTGGCCTTCGAATGAGTCGGAATTTCGAAATTCGCGGGAGTTTGACTTCGAAGGGGAAAACTTGTTCATGGGCCGTCGGTCACGGTTCATCGCACCAACGGATACTGACACCGGCAACCCGGCAACCGTGCAATCGAGGCAACAACCAACGTACCGTCGACATATAACCAACCATCCATCGACCGGTTATCCACCGTCATTTCGCGATTCGGCAGCGACACAAATACCTACAATCAGTTTAGTTACAATCATCCGACCGCGACCATCGACAACCGGACACGGCAGAATACTGTTACTACTGATAAAGAATAACTATAAGAGCTTACAAAACATCCTGGAACCACGAACTGTAAAGACGTATCGAACACGCTTTGCATGGATTTGCAGAAAGACGAACTTATGAAGATTACCTGTGACCGAGAACAGCTCTTAGCCGCATTCATGACCGCCGCCACGGTCGCTCCCAGTCGCAGCCCGAAATCGATCCTGCGAAATGTCAAACTGGAAGTGACAAGCGAGATGACGACCTTGATGGCGACCGACATGGAAGTCGGGATTCGAATTGAGGTGGGTGGCATCGAGGTCGATAAGCCTGGAACGATCCTCGCTTCGGTGATTCTCTTGGGATCGATTCTTCGTGAGAGCAACGATGACAAGCTAACGATCGAGTCGGACGAGAACGGAACGATCGTTCGTGGTGAGCGAAGCGAGTTCAAACTGCCAGCTGAAAACCCGGACGAGTTCCCCGCAGTGGCGGGCTTCAGTGAAGAAGCCTATCACGAAGTTCCCGTACGATTGTTTAAAGAACTGGTCCGGCGGACACTGTTCGCGACGGATGCCGAGAGCAGTCGATATGCTCTGGGCGGTGTCCTGTTGGAAATGGAAGAGGATAAGATCACAGCGGTGGCAACGGACGGTCGGCGGCTGGCTAAAATGGAAGGGTCGGCAAAATCAGTCGGTGGTCACGGCGCGGGTGACACGATGACGATCGTTCCTTCGCGGGCGATGCAACTTATGGAACGGGCACTGACAGATAGCGGTGACGAGATCCAGATTGCCGCCCATGCCAATGACATCATGGTGCGGAGTCCGCGAGCTACGATCTATGCTCGTTTGGTAGAAGGTCGATTTCCGAAATGGCGAGAAGTGTTTCCGTCGCGACGAGAATCGGTCCAGATCGAAGTCGCCGTCGGCCCGTTCTATTCGACGCTCCGCCAGGCCGCCATTGTGGCGAGCGAAGATAGTCGAGGCATCGATTTCACCTTTGACAAAGGAACTCTAATACTCGCCGGTTCGACCGCCGAGGTGGGGCAATCGCGAGTTGAATTGCCAATTGCGTACGATGGCGAAGCGATTAAGGTCACGATGGATCATCGTTACGTCGCCGACTTTCTAAAGGTTTTGGACAGCGACAAGCCCATCACAATCGACATTCAAGATGCCGAATCGGCCGCACTATTCACGACGGATGACGGATATGGATATGTCGTGATGCCCTTAGCGCGAGAGCAGTAAAAGGACGGTCGCAAGGAATGCTGCCACTAGACGAAGACGATTTCGCACAAGTGCTCAAGGAAGCACAGCAGCGACAACGCTTTCCCCGTGCTCCCGTGCGGATCGCCGATGTGATGAGTCGCTTGTTGGCTCGAAAAGGATACGCCCAGCTGCAACAAGGGCTCGAATGGGAAGCAGCTTGGTCCGATGCAGCAGGAGATCAGCTTTCCAAGAACAGCCGCGTCGGCAAGACCAACCGTGGAGTATTAGAAATCACGGCCCGGAATTCGGCCGTGTTACAAGAATTGACATTCCAAAAGCGACAGCTGCTGAAGAAGCTACAAGCGGCAGCCGGAGCTAATAACCTTCGAGATTTACGCTTTCGAGTCGGCGAGATCGATTGATTGACTTGAACGCGAAAACAGGAAACGGATTACGATGACCGACGAGAACCAACCGAAAGAACAACCGCCGGAACAAAAGTTCGAGTTGCAACGCCCGGAGGATGTGAAGTCGAAGACGCCCAGTGCCAATGCTGAGTATCGGCCCGAGGATTTACAGCATCTTTCGGATCTGGAGCACGTTCGTAAGCGACCGGCGATGTACATCGGCGATACGACGGCTCGCGGACTGCATCATCTCGTGTATGAAGTCGTCGACAATTCGATCGACGAGGCGATGGCTGGTTTTGCGAAACATGTCAGCGTTAAGGTCAACAACGACGGTTCCGTTACCGTCGAAGATGATGGTCGCGGAATTCCCGTCGACATTCACGCACAACTTTCGGAAGAGACAGGCCGCGATATTTCCACGCTCGAAGGCGTGATGACCGTGCTTAAATTTGGTGGCAAGTTTGAGAAAGGTGCGTATCAAACGTCGGGTGGTCTGCACGGTGTGGGCGTGACCGTGGTGAACTTTCTGTCGCAATGGTGCGAAGTCGAAGTGTTCCGCGATGGCCACGTGTTCCAACAAGAATACGAACGCGGCATTCCTACCGGGCCGGTGCGCAAACTCGGATCAACGGCGAAGATTGGCACGAAGACGACCTTCAAGCCGGATGGGCAGATCTTTCAGACTACGAAGTTTGCCTACGACATCCTGCACAAGCGTCTGCAAGAATTGGCGTTCTTGAATCGCGGCGTGCGGATCAAGGTGTTCGACGACCGAAACGGCGAGGGAGAAGAGTTTTACTACGAGCGTGGCATTATCGAGTTCGTCGAGTATTTGAATCGCGCCAGCGAACCACTGCATCGAGATGTGATTTACTTTACAGGTGAATCGGAAGGAATCGGCTACGAAATCGCACTCCAGTACACGAGCGAATACACGGAGACGCTTCATTCGTACGTGAACAACATCCATACGATCGAAGGCGGCACGCACGTTTCCGGTTTCAAAGCAGCACTGACACGGACGCTGAATAACTACGGAAAGAAAGAGGGCATCTTTAAGGATCTCGTTCCCACGGGAGATGACTTCCGAGAAGGACTCACCGTCGTCATCTCGACACGAGTTCCACATCCGCAGTTCGAAGGCCAAACCAAGACCAAGCTCGGCAACAACGAAGTCGAAGGCATCATCACGACGGCGGTCGGCGAGTATCTGGGCAAGTATCTGGAAGAGAATCCGCGGACTGCCAAGACGCTTGTTCGCAAAGGCATGTTGGCGGCCGAGGCGCGTGAAGCGGCTCGCAAGGCGAAGGATATCTTGCGGCAACGCAAGACGGCACTCGGTGGCGGTGCCTTGCCCGGCAAGTTGCGAGATTGCAGTTGTCGCGAAATGGAAAAGTGTGAACTGTACTTGGTCGAAGGTGATTCGGCGGGTGGCAGCGCCGAAGGCGGACGACTCCGCGAGTACCAGGCGATCTTGCCGTTACGGGGAAAAATCATCAACGCCTACAAGGCTCGCGAAGACAAAGTGTTGGCGAACGAAGAAGTGCAAAGTATGATCCGCGCGATCGACAGCGGTATTGGCGAGGATCAGGACGTTAGCAAACGCCGCTACAACAAGATCATCATCATGACCGACGCCGACGTCGACGGCTCACACATTCGAACGCTGCTGCTCTGTTTCTTCTATCGTCAGATGTACCAGTTAGTTGCTGGTGGACACGTGTATGTCGCTCAGCCCCCGCTGTTCCGTGTCAAAGCGAAGAAGGAGACCTACTACGTGCAAACCGACGAGGAGATGAAGACACAACTCCTCGAACGCGGTTTGGAGGATGCGGCATTTGATGCGGGTGACGGCAATCTCATCACCGGCGAGACGATGACGCGGCTCTCAACGACCTTGGCTGGGATGGAAGATGCATTGCTGGCGTTAGAACGGCGCGGCATCAGTTTACGGGCTCACGCCGAACGTCTGGACGCGCAAGGCAAGCTGCCAGTATTTCACGTGTTCTTGGGACACGATGAGTATTGGTACACGTCGCGGCAGGACTTGGACGAGCTATTGCAGCGACAAGAGGAAGAGGCTGGCAAGGAAGTTCGCATCAGTGATCAGCCCGCGCCGGAGGACGGCGAAGGCACACACGGTCCGGAATTGCACGTTACGGAATTGCACGAAGTTCGCACGATCAACAGCGGACTGGGCGAACTCGCTGAGTTTGGCTTTGGCATCCAATCGTTGATTCCTCAGGAGCGAACCGGCGTGGAAGACCCTCGTTACATCTTGCGTCGTGGCGACCACGAGGGACCGTTGGAAGATTTGCGAGGATTGTTACCAGCGATTCGAGCGGCTGGTGAGAAAGGCTTACAAGTTACCCGCTTCAAAGGCTTGGGTGAAATGAACGCCGAAGAATTACGCGAAACAACTCTGGATCCCTCGAATCGCACCTTGGTTCAGGTCAGCATGCGAGATGCCGGAGCCGCAGACGAAATGTTCCGAGTCCTAATGGGCGACAAGGTCGAGCCCCGTCGCGAGTTCATCGAGAAGCACGCGTTAGAGGTACGAAATCTGGACGTCTAACCCGCATTTCTGGTGTTCAACAGACTTGTTATCAAAGATTTCAGATCGCGAGTCCGCCAAACCGTCGAGAATTCCGCGAAAAACTCGCGTGGCGTGTTGGAAACGGCATCTCTTCGCACTGACTAGTCTCTAGCTTGAACCGCAAATCCGGGGTCGAACGATGAGTTGAGGCATTTTGGCCCTAAAACGAAATGCAGCGTTGTTGCCGCGAATGTTCGAACACTGGTCTAGCCCAGACGGTCTCGTGTACAACACCGGACATGAGAGTACCAAACGGAAGAAACTGCGCGTCGAAACCATCAAGAAGACGGTCAAGGGAAAGGTGTATACGTCCGTGTTGCTGCGCTGCAGCTTTCGCAAGGATGGCGGAAAGTCAAACAGGAGACGTTGGGCAATCTCACCCAACTGCCGCCCGATGTGATCGAGTTCATTCAGCGGCGGCTAAGTGGGGAGCTCGATGAGAACGCGCCGCACTCATTGTTCGATATCGTCAGGAGTCTGCCGCATGGCAATGTGATGGCCGTGTTGCAGACCGCGCAGCAACTCGGGCTGGAGAACCTACTCGCTGTCGCTTCGCGACCGTGTCGTGAACGTGATTTGATCATGGCGTTGGTCGTTGCACGCGTACTCTCGCCGCGTTCGAAACTCAGTGCCAACACGGCGCTGAATGCCGAGACTGCCAAGCACAAGATGGCGAAACACTTTGACCTGACGATCACGGCAAACTCGTTTGCGTACACGCGCCGAGAGTACGCGTGCCACGCCCTATCAAGCACACGTCCTCGCCCTGCTAGGAGTCGCCACTTAACGCCCCGCACGCAATCTGTTCCAGAAACGGTGTATTTGAAATCCGCATCATCAAGGCAGTTGACCCTGCAAAAAACAGAGTCAAACCGGAATCTCTCACTCGGGAATCGATTCAAGTTAGGATTAGGCGGGATTGGTACAGATGCACGTACGGCCTTACATGAGATACTGGGTGTACTTGAGGAATCCAGACGCAAAGAGAGTCGATTCGTTGAGCGGCATGCGGGATATTTTGTAAAGGCGTTAGCCTCGGTGCGTGAGCGAGGAACGCCGGTCGAATTCCTCGCCAACGCTTCAGGTTGGGATACTTTCATCTGCCGCTCGCCTTAGCGGGGATGCGCGTCAGCTGGCCGAGCCGAGATCTCATCATCGCCGCCGAAAAACTGTTGGCCGAGTTTCGTGACGAGCCCGTAGGTACTCATCGAAGTCGCCGCCACCAAGATCAAGGTCGATGCCAGCGCACACATATAGGTCACACCATGCACCCGATAGGCCCGTGGCAGCTTGTGATTGAGATAGAAGGCCGCGACTGCGGTGGCGGCCACGGCAAGGTTAGCCAGAAAGAACCCGGCTACTTGAGTCAGCAGGTCGAACTCCAGGTTCCACCAAATCACGACTCCCGATTCCACCAGAATCGAGGCGGCGATCAACCGCCGCAGGCCCAAATAAGTCCAGCGATTGTCGGGCCAGATCGCTTGTGAAAACTCGTGGCTAACTCGGGAATACACTTCGGGCAGGGCGGTCAACGTGCCCCACAACGCGGCAACCACGGTCACATAGTATACCGTCGTCAGCCAAGGATGAATGTTTCGCCAGATGTAAGCTTGATCGGTCAGCAGGCTCCAGCCTTCAAAACGGCTGTGTTGGTCGTACAGTGCGGCGGAACCGGCCACCATGAACGAGGCGGTAACGATAAACAAGACGGCCGCACCGATCGTGACGTCCCAGCGCAGGGGAGCCGTCAGTCGAAACAGCCGGCGGCGTTGTTCCGGATCGTCGGGGAGATAGTCGATTCGCGAACTGTCAGCGGCTCGTTGCCGAATCTGTTCGATCTGCGGATGGCTCGTCAAACCCCAACCGCGCAAGCTAATCCAGTTGGCATAGACAATGTAAGTCGTCACGCTTCCACCGATGTAGGCAAATACGGTTGCGAGACTGAGCCAGGGAAAGTTGATTGCATCAGCGGGTGCCCATTCCGGCAAGGACTCGGGAAGACGTCCGATTCGCCATAGAGTTCCCCGTGCCGCCGCGCCAAGGTCCGGCCAAATCATCACCGTTCCAATGATCGTACCGAGCACGAGAACGCCACAGATCGCCAGCTGTTCCTTCTCCAGCCGTTCGTAAGTCAGTGTCAGACTGACAACCAAAGCTGCTGCAATAAACAACGTCGTATAAAGGTTCACCCAGAACGTGTCTCCCGTGCCAGCAAACATCCCGGTGGCGACCAGCGGCTGACCGATGAGATAATGCAACAGAGCGCCGCAAGGCTTGGCGATGGCGACCCACGCCAAGGGAGCGAATACAATCTCAACTCCCACGATCAAGATTAAGAACCAACCTCGCGGCCCAGGAAAGTGGACCAGTCGGTGCCCGACGTACTCGCCGCTGATGGCCGTGTACCGTCCCAGCATGTACGTGACAAAGATCCCTTTGACAATGCAAGCCAGCAGCACAACCCACAACAGATCGTAATGAGCCCAGGCTCCGGTTCGCACGACGACGATCGTTTCACCGGCACCGATGCTCATCGACGCTAGAATGGCGGCAGGGCCAAAACACTTCATCAGCCCCCAGATTTTATGCATCGACCACGCTTCCGCAGCCAAGTCGGTGGCCGGTGGAATCTCAATGCAATCGTCGAACGAGTCTTGTGGCATTTCGTCGTCCTTGCAACTCGCACGAGTCGAGAGCGTGTAGTCCTTGTGAATTGTACAATCCACGAAGAGCTAGTGCTTGCTTCGTGTCTCGCACGTCCACTAAACTAGTGCCTGTCCGTAAAACGCTTGGCCCTTAAAAAAGTGGGGGAAATTGCAGCCGAAGCCAGGGAAAGCGCCGGGATAAAACCGGCTTGGAATTGGGAATGAAAGAGTCCTACAGGGAAAACTTAGCCAGTTGCTCTGGCCTCAAACCGTACGCTGGCGATGGTAACGTCGCGGGTGTGGCA
>CAUJKL010000603.1 GCA_963204995.1 Planctomycetota bacterium
TTGAATCGCAAATACTTGCAACATGACTACGCCACCGATGTGTTGAGTTTTCTCCTTAGTGCCGCAAACGAACCGCTGGAAGGCGAGATCATTGTGAGCGCCGATACGGCCGCGCGCGAGGCGGTTCAGTACGCGTGGGGCATCATGGATGAACTGTTGCTGTACGTGATTCACGGCACTTTGCACCTCGTCGGATACGACGATGCTTCTGAGCCCGAACGGTCAACCATGCGAAGCAAGGAACGCGATTACCTGGTAGCACTAGGTCGGCGACCGAACGGCGAAGCACCGGTCGCGGCGAGTGGTTCTGTGCCGATCGTCGAGCGTCCGTCCAAAGGAGAGGGGTTGTCGTGAATTGGTTAAGTCTGTGCCTACTGTCCGTTGTCGGCATGTTGATCACCAGCTTTGCCGCAACCGCGTCGAAAGCGCTTCAGGATTTCTCTCGTCGCGAGCTAGAAATCTATTCTCGTCGGCACCGAAAGACGGATCGATTCGGCTCTATCCTGGACGGCTACGAGCAGGCAGAATTGGCGTTGGAAAGCCTGCAGATCATCGGCACTGCGGTTCTCGCGTTGAGTTTCCTGGCATTGGCTAGCAACTTGCTAGGCGGTTTCGCCGCAATTACCCCTGTTCAGTTTGCTGCCATCGTTGCCGTCAGCTCGCTGGCATTGCTTTTGGTCACGACTTGGATTCCCGAAGCAGTAATCTCGCTTTGGACGGCACCGTTCGTGTACCACAGTTGGCCACTGTTACAGCTAATCACCTGGGCACTCGGGCCGTTAACGCTAGGGGTGAAGGTCGTTGGGGCGTTGTTTCGACGATTGGCGGATCGTCCCGACGAAGAGGACGAAGATGAAGCATTCGAGGACGAGATACTCTCGGTTGTCGCGGAAGGGCTCCACGACGGTGTCCTAGAAAAAGAGGAACGCGAGATGATCGAGGGCGTCATGGAGCTTGGTGACACTGACGTGTTGGCGATCATGACGCCCCGCAGTCACCTCGATGCACTTGATATCAACCTTGGTTGGGAGGAAGTGCAGGCGTTCATTGTGAAAGTCGGCCGCACCCGGATTCCCGTCTATGAGGGGTCGTTGGATAATGTTGTCGGGATTCTGTACGTCAAAGATCTGTTCAAAGAGCTGTGCATCTCGCAGCCCCAGCCGCAAAAGTCGCTGCGAGAAGTGTTGCGGACCCCATGGCGCGTACCGACCACAAAGCCGCTGGACGAGTTACTGCAGGAATTCCTTCAGACGCGAAACCATCTTGCCCTCGTGGTTGACGAGTATATGTCCATCGCGGGCGTCGTCACCATCGAAGACGTGCTGGAAGAGATCGTCGGAGAGATCGTCGACGAATCTGACTACGATGAGGATGAGATCGAAGAGTTCACGTTTCTTGACGACCACACCGCCGAAGTGCTTGGTAGCGTACATCTTAATGTGATCAACGACCGACTTGGGCTAAACCTCGAGGAATCGGATGACTACGACACTCTAGCGGGACTATTCATCGCCCGCCTGGGACGGATACCGAAGGTCGGTGAGTCGCTCGATCTTGATCAGGCTCGCATCACGGTGCTCGTTGCAACGCGACGTCAGGTTGAGCGACTTCGGGTCGAGACGAACCCTTCGCCGAGTGAGTTCCAGGACGCATCGTGATAGCTCGATCACGTAACCGCAACTTATCGTTCCGTTTATAGCGATTAGATGAAGTTTGCGGGCTGGGTAACCGATGAAGGTGATGCAGCACGGTGTCAGCGGAGTAGTATTTCAAGATTTCGGCTGTTAATGCTTGTACCATAATGACTTACAGTGAGAACGATCGTCTGATGATCTCGTTGAGTCACAAGGCTATATGCAATAGTGACTTACGGCTTTCGAGTTGTAATCGGCGTGAGATGGATTTGGATACGACTTTGGGAAAAGATAGTTGTGAGAAGCTGCCGCTGGGGAAGCTTGATCTTGACTCTACTTCTTACGCTATTTACACTTGGAACTCGTCAGAGCCGGCTGAGACGGCGTGTTTTCAGTGGAACTTGGGGTTGTTCTGGGAGAGTCCAGTCGTGACCAAAAAAGAGATCGTCAAAACGATTTCCGAAGAGATTGGCATGACCCAACTCAAGACTAAGGAAATCGTCCAAAAGACGTTTGATGCGATCGTCGAGACACTAGTCGACGAAAAACGTATCGAGCTTCGCAATTTTGGCGTCTTCGAAGTCAAGAAGCGGGCCGCCCGTAAGGCGCGAAATCCACGAACGGGTGATCGCGTGGATGTGCCGGAAAAATTCGTTGTAACCTTTAAGCCCGGTAAGGAGATGGAAGAAAAAGTGCGACAGCTGGAGGAACGCGAAGCGGCAACTGCCGCAGCCGCCCGACAAGCTGCCGCAGCATTGCTTTCAGCCTCAAACCCAAGTCCAAGTCCAAGCCCAACGCCAGTTCAACCGCCACCCCCGTCGCAGCCGTTGGGCAACACGGGATTTTCTAGACCCGGTAATTAAGTCGTTCGATGCCTTTGCCAGCAGGCTCAAAGCTGGCACCTCATCACAAAATCTTTTCTCGGTTCAGATCTTATCTCTAGCACTGGCAACGATTTGTTGTCATGGCGACTCTGGTCGTCGCCAACAGCCAGGACGGTTGTTGAAGTCTCATCATGGAGGAGTTTTCGATGCGTCGGATCTTTTACACGCTGCTGCTGGGCGTTCTACTCAGCTCAAGTGTGGGGTGCTTTCTGCCCATTTACTCCGGCGAACCAACTCGTCGCGCCCAACAGCTGATCTTCACTTCGGAAGATCTGCGAGCATTCTACGATGTTTGGGAGCGCATCTGGTTCCTGGATATGCCTGATCATATGACGCCACAGCGCATTCATGGCGGCGTGATCTAGCCCGATCGCTCAGTCTCGAAACAAGAGCTATTTGACTCTGGCGCTGCCGGTGCGCGCCGACCTGATTCCTCAGCCTCCTAACTTCGCCGTCATTGTTCATCGAGTTGGCCAGCGATAGATTAAACAAGTCTTTAATCCATCTCGCAGCATCAGTGAATCATGACGGCCAACAACGCCTCACCCCTCGATTTGCCCGCACTCGATCTCGCCGTCCGACTCGGGCGACTTTGTCTCGCCAATCCGATCCTGGTCGCATCCGGAACGTTTGGCTACGCCCGCGAGATGGAACATCTGGTCGACCTCAGCCGTCTGGGCGGAATTCTCCCAAAGACTATTACCAAGGCTCCGCGGGCTGGCAATCAACCCTGGCGAACCGTCGAAACGTCTGCCGGTCTGCTGAACTCAATCGGCCTGGACAATGACGGGATCGATGCGTTCATCGAACATCATCTCCCCTATTTGGCGAGCTTAGACACGTCTGTGATCGTCAGTATTGCCGGACGTAGCCAAGACGAATTTGTCGAGCTGGCAAGTCGCTTAGACCAGGAAGCCGGCATTGCGGCACTTGAACTGAATATCTCATGCCCAAACGTGACAGGCGGCGTCGATTACGGGACAGATCCGTCACAGTGCGAGCAGCTTGTCGCCAACGTGCGTGAGCATTGCGAGTTGCCGATCATCGCGAAACTCACACCGAACGTCACGAGAATCGCTGACATCGCTGGTGCGGCTGCTGCGGGGGGCGCTGATGCCGTGAGCTTGATCAATACGGTTCTGGGGATGGCGATCGATTGGAAACGCCAACGCCCCATGCTTGGCAATGTCGTCGGCGGGTTGAGTGGCCCCGCGATTAAGCCCGTTGCCTTGCGCTGTGTTCATCAAGTCGCCCGCGCGGTCGACATTCCGATCATCGGCATCGGTGGCATTTCCAACATCGATGACGTGATGGAGTTCCTCGTCGCGGGAGCTATGGCCGTACAGATTGGCACCGCGAACTACTACAATCCCACCGTTTCCATGACGATTCTCGATCAGCTTCCTGCGGCATTGAGACAACTTGGTGCAATATGCGTTCAGGACGTCGTGCGTTCGTTACGGTTACCCCAGGCCGCGGCCCCATTGCCAGCTACGCCAACCGTGTGAAGCCTTGGTGTCTCGCGGCACAACACTATTCCGATCGAAGCAATTCCCTTTACAACCTCATAGCGTTTATTATGCGAGTTCTATCAGGCATTCAACCGACGGGTCGTCCGCATTGGGGCAACTACTTCGGCGCGATACGTCAGTACATCGACCTGCAAAATGGCAACGAAGCCTACTACTTCATCGCCAACCTTCACGCTTTGACCACCGTCCGCGACGCGGCTCAACTACGCCAGAATTCGCACGACGCCGCACTCGATCTGCTCGCCTTGGGGCTCGATCCGAATCGGGCAACGCTGTTCGTTCAATCCGACGTTCCCGAAGTGTCGGAACTGTGCTGGCTGCTGATGAGCGGTGCGTCGATGGGTTTGCTCGAACGGTGTGTTTCCTACAAGGACAAGGTGTCGAAGGGCTTGCCAGCCAATGTAGGCTTATTCACCTATCCCGTTCTGCAAGCAGCTGACATATTGAGCTACGACGCAGAGGTCGTTCCCGTCGGTCAGGACCAGGTGCAACACATCGAAGTCTGTCGCGATCTCGCGCAGAGCTTCAATCACCATTTCGGCGAAACCTTCGTCGTGCCCAAGCCGAGAGTTCTTGAGGCGTCTGCCAAGGTTCCCGGTACGGACGGCGAGAAGATGTCGAAGAGCTACGACAATGCGATCGAGATCTTCGAGCCGCTGAAGCCACAGCGGAAGAAGATCATGCGCATCACGACCGATTCGCGACCGATGGAAGAAGCGAAGGAACCGGAAGGCGATCATCTTTACCAACTGTTTGCTTGCTTCGCCGAGCCTCCGGCCTTGGCAGAGATGGCCGCCATGTATCGGCGCGGCGGCTTTGGATATGGCGAAGTCAAGAAAGCGATTGCTGATGCTGCGGAGCAATACTTTGCCGAGCCGCGTGCGAAACGCGAGGAACTCGCCGCCCAGCCCGAGAAGGTCGCCGAGATCCTGGCGGATGGTGCTAGCCGAGCACGGAAGAAAGCAGGCGAAGTATTGTTACGGGCGCAGATGGCATGCGGAGTGAAAGGCTGATGAATATCGCAGGCATCGGAACCGATATCGTCGAGTGCCTTCGCATCGCTCAGATGATCGAGCGGCATGGTGAACTGTTCCTGACCCGTGTCTATACACAACGCGAAATCCAATACTGCAGCTCGCGCAAGGCCGCGACACAGCACTACGCCGGCCGCTGGGCGGCGAAGGAAGCCGTCCTGAAAGCGATGGGAACTGGCTGGGCGAAGGGGATCAGTTGGCGAGACATCGAAGTTCGCAACGACGAAGGGGGGCGCCCCTCGATCGTACTCGGCGGAACGGCTCGAGAACTCTGCGAACGACGCGGGGTCTGCGATATGATGATCAGCATTTCGCACTGCCGAAGTCATGCAACGGCATACGCCCTCGCCGTCTGTCGCGATGATGAAGACATCCCGTTCTAAGGATCGTCCAGGAAATAACTTCACGGAACGAGGTGGCTGGGGCTGAGTCCGCGAAGCCCCGGCTTATCATGAACTCCAATCAGCCGTGGCGTCGAAGACTCCGCCACAGCCACCCGCGACATCCCGTTCTAAGGCGTGCGGCAAGTGAAAACTTACCGACGGAAATGACGGCTACTTTGCGGCACCTGCGGGAGCAAGCTCCGTTTTCTCCTCTGCCGCATTGAGCAGGTCATCCAGGACCGCACCGCACTGCTTCAGTATCTTGTCGTTCTTCATGCCCGTGAAACAGTCGGCATTCGGTGACAAGGAGATGGGGCCCTTGTAGCCCTTATCTTGCAGCAGCGCGACGATCTCCTGCACACTGGCCACACCATCTTCTGCTGGCAACGTGCGTTGCTCCTCGGTCAATGCTGTTCGATCGACGCCGCCTGGTGCATCGGCGATCGTGACGTACGCAACCTTGTCGATGCCAAAAGCTTTCAAGGAGGCGACCGTGCCACCACCGACGTACCATTCCCACGTATCCAACCACAGGCCGACGTTGTCCGAATTGACCGATTTCAGCAGCAACGCCAAAGCGTCGGCCTCTTGAATGAATTGGAACTGCTTGCCTTCGCGTCGTGCGGGAGCAGCGTGAAATCCAACTGCTAGACGGATGTTGTGTTTGGCGAGGGCCTGTGCTATTTCGGCCAGCCGCTTGCGATGTAGTTCGAAGTTTTCGTGATAAGGCGCGTGATCGCTCTCTGGGAAAACGATCGTCTTGCAGGCAAATACCTTGGCCTTGGCGGCATGGGCGGCAAGTTGATCTAGCTCCGCCAAGTCCGCCTGAAACGTGGCGTCGTCGCTACGCCATCTCACGGGCAAATCGAGGCTGCCGATACGCAGTTTAGCACTGCTCAGGAAACGGAGGGCCTGATCGAGCCCCTGAGTCTTCGCACGTTTTGCAAAGTCGTTGATCTCCAAATCGAGTCCGCGAAAGCCGTAGGTCAGCGCCAACTCGATAATTTCACTTTGACGGCCTGAAATTCCAAGCGTCGAAGGACATAGATTCTTAAACATGTGGGTGTCTCCGCCTAGTGCCTCCAACGCCGGCACAGCAGTGCGGCGGAGGCGTCTCTTAATGGGTGTTCCGAGGTGAGCGATTGATTATGGCAAAACGGCGAGACGAGGCAAAGGGGCAGCGATTTTGTTCGCTTCCCTCACCAATTACGATTCGCCACTATATCGAGTGGTAGCCGCTGCGATGCTAGAGCCATGATCGAACTGGTAGCCTTGTTCTGCGAGCAACTGCTCAAGGGCCGCCAAAAAGAGCAGCACGTTCGCTGGCCGCGACCCATAACCCATCAGCCCGATTCGCCACACCTTGCCCTTAAACGCACCCAGTCCAGACCCGATCTCGATGCCGAATCGATTCAGCAAGTCGCTGCGAACCCGCGCGTCGTCGACGCCTGCCGGGATGCGGACGGCATTCAACATCGGGAGCTGATGTCCCTCTTGAGCGCTGTACTCGATATGTAACGCCGATAGTCCGGCCTTCAAGGCCTGATGATTGAGCATGTGTCGAGCGAAGCATTTTTCCAGCCCTTCCTCATGAATGATCTGCAACGCTTCATAGAGCGCGTACGACATGTTGATGGGCGCGGTGTGATGATAGACGCGATCCGAACCCCAATAGCTCGCGAGCATCGTGACGTCGAGATACCAGCTTTGCACCTTTGTCTTGCGCGACAAGATCGTCTTCATCGCACGCTCGTTGAACGAGACGGGAGCCAATCCGGGCGGACAGCTCAAGCACTTTTGCGAACCGGAATAGATGGCGTCGATTTCCCAACCATCAACTTCGACGGGCACTCCGCCCAGGGACGTTACCGCATCAACCAGCAACATCGCTCCCGAGTCATGGACAATTCTTGAGATCTCTTCGATCGGCTGCCACGCGCCGGTCGAAGTCTCGGCCATGACGATGCCAACCACTTTGGGTTTTGCCTTGGCCAGGGCTTCCTTCAAGTCCTCGGGCGTAAAGACTTCGCCCCACGGTCGTTCGACTTTCGTCACCCGCGCACCAGCCCGCTCGGCAACGTCGCACATGCGAGCCCCGAACACTCCGTTCACGCAAACGATCATCGAATCGCCGGGCTCGATCAAGTTGACAACCGTCGCTTCCATCCCGGCCGAACCGGTCGCGCTGACGGAAAATGTCATCCGATTTTCGGTGCGAAACAACGCTCGCAGCATCTTCTGCGAAGCGTCCATCAATTGCAGGTAATACGGATCGAGATGGCCGACGGTGTTCTTTCCGATGGCCTGCAACACGCGCGGATGAATGTCGCTCGGGCCGGGGCCTAACAGCGTGCGGATCGGTGGGTTTAACGTCGGGAAATTGGTCACAGATTCATCTCCTGGTAGTTTTGAACAGGCGTCAACAGAGAAAACGGAGGATCAATCCTCCGTTCCCTCAGCGTCCTCCCGTTGAATCTTCGGTTGGGGCACGTCGCGTACGAGTGCGCTGATTTGTTTGAATTCCGGCGTGCCTGCGGCGTCGCACCACTCGAAGAGCGCGGATTCCGTGGTGGTCAACGTGGCACCCGCCGAATCCATCCGCCGCAACGCGGTTTCATAGTCTATTTCGTATCGCGATCCAACCGCATCGACGGCAAG
>CAUJKL010000604.1 GCA_963204995.1 Planctomycetota bacterium
CAACATCCTGCTTGCCCCTGCCAGCGATCGAGTGGAGTTGAGCGAGTTTGCGAAGCAACTCTATGACGCGTTGCACGCGATGGAAGTGGAGGATGGGGGCGATATAGAAGCGTGTCTGTTGCTGACTAGCCAGGAAGTTGATCGACGCCTTGGGCTGCCTGGAATCTCGCAAGCCGGTGAGCGTCGACCGGACGATCTGCGTCTGCGCTCTTGGTTAAGCGAACAAGAGCAGAAGTATGCCGTCATCTTGTTGCAGGCTGATCCGACCGTCACGAACTGGACGAGCCGTTGCATTCGCAATGTCGATGAAATCATGTATGTAGCGAATGCGACCTGTGAGCCGACTACGACTGCGGTTGTCGCTGAAATTCAATTGCAGGAGGCGAAACATGCGGAACGGCGTCACACGCTGGTGTTGCTGCACGGTGATGTGGAGCGCCCGCAAGGCACGATCCGCTGGCTGGACAAACTGGAGCTGTCTCGACATTTGCTGAAGAAGGACGGGCGAGGGCGGCACTTTCATATCCGTCGTCAGAAGCTGAGCGACTATCAGCGCCTGGCACGATACGTTTCGCGCCGCGAGGTTGGTTTGGTGCTGAGCGGTGGCGGCGCACGCGGATTCGCTCATGTCGGTTGCATCCGCGCAATGCACGAGTTGGGCATCCCGATCGACATGATTGGCGGGGTCAGCATGGGGAGCCTCGTGTCGGCGGCGTATGCTTATGATCCCGACAATTTTGAAGTCACGATTAACAGAGTTGAAGCGGAGGTGAAGAACGCACTGTTCGATATCACCGCGCCCGTAGTTTCCATTGCCCGAGGGCTAAGATTTGATAAACGGCTGTGCGGCTGGTTTGGTGCAAACACTCAGATCGAAGACCTTTGGATGCCCTATTTCTGCGTTTCCAGCAACCTGACGGAAGCACAGATCGTAGTGCATGAATCCGGTCCGCTGTGGTGGTCGGTGCGTGCCAGTGGGACGTTGCCAGGGCTGACTTCGCCGGTCGTGTTTGAAGACAGCTTGCTCTTCGATGGTTGTTTATTAGACAACTTGCCGATGGATGTCATGCGCGAACGATTGGGCAGCGCGACAGTCATCGCCGTCGATGTGGTTCCCCCGCACGATCTGAAAGTTCAGTTTCCCGACGTGCAAAGCCCGTCCGGATGGTGGCTGCTATGGAGGAAGTTGAATCCCTTCACGAAATCGATCGCGTTGCCCAACATCGTCTCCATCCTGCATCGTGCCGGCGAACTGGGCAGTGTCTACGGTCGTCAGAAACTGATCGATCAACGAATTGCCGATCGCTACATTCAACCGCCTGTCGAGCACATCAAGATCGCCGATTTTGCGGGCGTCGCCGAGGCGCGGCGGATCGGCTACGAATACTGCAAGACCAAACTGAAGTCATGGTGGCCGCTCCACGAGGCGGCTCGCAACGCCAGCCGGTCTTGAGGACATAACAAAACGAGCCCCGCAGCAGTGGCGCTACGGGGCTCGCGATTGGATTCAAGCGGCGATCGCTGATGAGTTAGCCTTCGCCTTCCTTCGCAGGTGCAGCTTCGGCAGCGGCTGGTGCAGCTGCTTCTGCGGCCTTTTCGACAGCTGGTGCAGGTGTCGGCTCGGCGGCTGGGGCTTTAGCGGGTGCGGCTGGTGCTTCGGCAGGTGCGGCGGCTTCTTTCGCAGGCGCGGCTGGCGCTTCGGCAGGCGCTGCGGCTTCTTTCTCTGGCGCAGCTGGAGCTTCAGCAGGTGCGGCAGCTTCTTTCGCGGGCGCAGCTGCCTCGGCACCTAGCTTGCAGCAGAGCGGCGAACCCTTGTGCAGCTTGCAGTTCGCACAGACTTCCGCACCTTCTTTACAGCAGGCTTCGGTTCCGGCAATCTGACCACACGCACCGCACAGCTTTTTACCGGCGAAGTCACCTTCAATTTTGCAACAGAGTTCAGCGCCTTTGTGCAAGCCACAGGCTTCGCACTTCGCATGGTCGGCATCACACTTGTGTTCGGTTCCCTTACCGAAGCTATGACCACAATCGCCACAGTACATCAGGGAAACGGGAGTCGTTTCGGCGGCATCGTGATCGTGGCCGGCATGGTCGCCGTGATCGTGGCCAGCATGATCGCCGTGGTCGTGATCATGGCCCGCGTGATCATCATGGGCAGCCGTCGTATTGGACGGATTGCCAGCGACTGGTGTTGAAGCGGGTTTCGCACATCCCCACATTGCAACTGCTACCAACGTAACGGCAGCAAACATCATTCGGTTTTTCATCGTTCTAAACTCCTATTCCGGTTTGAAATTAGCCCTCTGGGCCTAGCGAGTATCTTCTCATACTAGACACGGGCGGGTCAAAGGGGGCTGTGAACTAGCTCACATGTCATACGCTATTATTGTGCTGGCAATGGCTCAAGCGGGCAACCGGGTGCAATCAATGCTTCACGAAAGGCTTGAGCCCGATCCTCAGCGATGTATTCCCGCCCTCGCTCAAAAAGCTTCGGCCATGTCGCGAGCATGATAGCTGCTGCGAACGAATGGGCCGCTGGCGACCTGCTTAAAGCCCATCTGCTTGGCCAACCCGCCAAGTTCGCTGAATTCGTCCGGCGTGATGTAATCGACCACCGCTAAATGTTTCAGCGAGGGTTGCAAGTATTGGCCCAGCGTCAGGAAGTCGCAGCCTGCGTCGAGCAAATCCGACAGCACGTCGAGAACCTCTTCGCGCGTCTCGCCCAGCCCAAGCATCAACCCGCTTTTCGTCTTGATCGCAGGGTTCTTTCGTTTGACGTGCCGCAGTAATTCAAGCGTCCAACGATAATCCGACTTCGGGCCGCGAACAATGCGGTAAAGTCGTGGCACCGTCTCGGTGTTGTGATTAAACACTTCGGGGGCCGACTCGACGACGCGATCGAGAGCCGCATAGTCGTTGAGGAAGTCGGGCGTGAGAACTTCGATGCTCGCTCCGGTTCGCTCCCGTACTGCCAATACCGTCCGACAAAAGTGTTCGGCACCCCCGTCGGCGAGGTCGTCGCGCGTGACGGACGTAATGACGACATGCTTAAGCGCCAGCCGCTGAGCCGCTTCTGCGACACGCCCCGGTTCGTCATCTTCCAACTGGTCCGGCCGGCCTCGTGAAACGGCACAAAAGCCACAAGGGCGTGTACAGACGTTGCCGAGAATCATAAAAGTCGCTGTCTTCAGCGAATAGCACTCCATCCGATTCGGACAGCGAGCATTGTCGCAAACCGTTTCCAGCTTCAACTCTTCCAGCAGATTAGCCGTGAAGTGGTTGGCATTGCCCCGCGGTATCTCGCGTCGCAGCCACGATGGCAACCGCCGCTGCGGTTCGGGCGACACGATGGGCAATTCAAAGAGTGTTGGCGATTGACTCACGGACGGTCCTTGTGGTTTGACGCGGCGAATGGCGGCAGCTTCTGCTCGCCATTCTAACCGGAACGAGCGCCAGGGCGAGGCGGTGTGTTTCTCTGTACGTCAGCCTTTCCAGGCTGACCGGCCAGCTTCGAGAGTGTCAGCCTGGAAAGGCTGACGTACGATCGACCTATCGGCTAGACTTACATCCGTTGTTGTCGAAACAATTCGCCGCTTCACACTGTTAGATTCTTACTCCGATGGCCAAAAAGACAAAGAACGACAAACCGACGCCGAACAAAGGCCAGCGGCCGATCGCAGAGAATCGGAAGGCTCGGCACAATTACTTGGTGCTTGAGACGCTAGAGTGCGGGATCGTGCTGGTCGGCAGCGAGGTCAAAAGTCTACGCAACGGCAAGCTGTCGTTGGACGAAGCCTATGGTCGCATGAAGGATGGCGAGATGTGGCTCGTCGGAGCGGACATTCAGGTGTACGTCAATGCGACGCTTTGGAATCACGAACCGAAACGGCATCGCAAGCTGTTAGCGCGGGGCACCGAACTTCGCAAGTTTGGCCACAAGGCTCACGAAAAAGGGCTGACACTGGTTCCGCTCAAGATGTACTTCAACGAACGCGGAATCGCCAAGGTCTTAATGGGTCTGTGCAAAGGCAAGCAGCTGCACGACAAACGCGAATCGTTGAAGAAAGCGGATACGAAGCGCGAGATCGACCGGGCCATGCGTCGTCGTTAATCGAACATTACCGTT